>NZ_JBRKNW010000003.1:0-133074 GCF_053010325.1 Streptococcus sp. P25B114
CACAGATGTTCCAGATAAATATTGGAAGCTATATACGTACTTTGTTTCAAAATGGGTCAATCGAGAATATCGTCAACTGTTTACTAAAAATCAGTTTCATCAAGCAATGAAACACGCCAAAGTAAACGATTTAAGTACCGTTACTTATGAGCAAGTATTGTCTATTTTTAATAGTTATCTATTATTTAACGGGAGGAAATAATTCTATGAGTCGCTTTTTTAAATTTGGAAAGTTACACGTTACTAAAGGGAATGGAGATAAATTATTAGATATACTACTGACAGCTTCCAAGAAGCTAAAGAGGTCCCTAGCGCCTACGGGGAATTTGTATCGATAAGGGGTACAAATTCCCACTAAGCGCTCGGGACCCCTTGTAGGAAAATGTCCTAAGTGTGGCAACAATATTGTATTAAAAAAATCGTTTTATGGTTGTTCAAATTATCCTGAATGTAAGTTTACTTTAGCTGAACATTTTAGAAAGAAAAAACTAACCAAAACGAATGTAAAAGAATTACTGGAGGGAAAAGAAACCCTGGTAAAAGGAATCAAAACGAAAGATAGAAAGTCCTACAATGCCGTTGTAAAAATCGGAGAAAAGGGATATATTGATTTTATATCTTTCTCAAAATAAACATAAAATGTGTTGTTGGTAATTTCGCAACTATTGCCATTCAATATTATGAATAAATTCTTGCTTGCGACACCAGCTTTTGCTGATCATCCTATAGTTTCATCGGTAATATGGATAGTTGCATTTTTACTAGTATCAAATTTATTACAAGGTAATACAAATAATGTAAGACGTTATGCAATTATTGAAATTGCTTCAGTATTAATTTGGAATCCATTTTATGTTTATAGATTCGGAACTCCTGGATTGGGTTATCTAATCTATCTAGTTGGATTGGGATTGTTAGTTTATTCTATTTTCGGAGCAAAGTTGAAAACTGTTAGTTGATAAAAGCCATTTTATTTTAATATCAATACAAAAACGCTCTAGATTTCTAGGGCGTTTTAAGGTGCATTGTGAAGTGGAAGAAGTTGTTACAATTATCTATTCTCTGGATATAGAGATTAAATAATAATTTTTTGAGTTTAGTGATTTAAGTACGTAGAGGAGTAGTTTTTAGGAATTTTGGTATAATAGGATTGCTCAAATAGTCTGAAAATATAGTAACAAGGAGGAAGTAATGGCCAATTTTTTTGCTGGGAAAATTGTTTATCTTGATGAGCAAGCCGTTTTTGATTTTTTAGAATTACATCAAAATGGGATACAATCTGATATCATAAAACGTGTGTCCGAAAATATGGTTGAGGTAGATGCCGAGGGAAGGGTTGGTATGAATTTCTTTTCTCGATTTAAGATAGGACTCTCTGGTAATGCTTCATATCAACGAAGTGGTGTAGTAGAATCACAGATTACCTCTACATTGCTAAGTAACTTTAAAAAGTTTGTAACCAATAAAAAAGGTTCTTCAAAAGTAGAATGTTTAGATAACGTTAAGTTGTTTATTGAAAAAGATTCTCCTGCTTTTTACCGTAACATCACTCCTGTTCTCGATATGATTAGTGATATTACTAAAATGAATAGTATTACGGATGATGATAAAAATAATTTTCAAGGTATTGAAATAAAGAATATTGAACGAACTTTAGACCGACTTTCTGGATATTATGAAATTAGGGGTATTAGCTCTGAGAGTAAAGAAAGTGTTTTTAGATTCAATATATCGGGTCTACGTAATAATTATACGTTGAGTGACTTAACCAAGATGGATATCAAACTCTATGGAATTAAGGTTGGAGAAGTAGATTCGATTGATTTAAGTTTTAATACCATGATAGATAGATTATCAAGCAATAGGCGGTCGCAACTTGGAACTGACTTTGATGAAGAACAAGATAATGAGAAAATACCGATATATGATGTTCTAGTGGCAGGTGTGTAATGGTAAGATTTAATATTTTTTTTGAGCCGGTTCAAAAGTTTAATGAAAGAGTGGCTAAATTAGATAACTACGTTTCGTTTAATGAAGTACTTATAAACTGGACAAATGGAGCTAAAATTCAGGAAATAGCAGAACCACTAGTGGGAAAGGATTACTGTGTTTTTAGGATGGACTCATATTCGTTATCGACAAGTTTAGTTTTTGAAAATATCGATTTATTAGTAAAAATATTTGAATTTGCCGATATTCTAGAAGTGTACCTTCATAATCCGCCTAAAAAATTTTTCCACTTAATTAGGCAACAAATTCCTTCAGAGAGTGTACATATTGAACAAAGTACTTTTAAGAAAATTGAAAAGAAACAGTTTCAAGACGTTATACATGACTTAAATGAAAATATAATTGGCCAAGGAGAAGCTAAGAAAAGTTTATTAAGAAAACTAGTTGCTCAACTAATACGTCCAAGTTCAAAACCATTAGTTTTAATGTTCTATGGTGAACCAGGGATTGGAAAAACGGAGACAGCAAAACAACTATCAACGACACTATATGGGAATGACAATATTATTAGAGAACAAATGTCGATGGTTGGTGGTGAATCAAGCGTAAAATATTTTAAATCAACAAATCATAGCGAAGACTCATTTTCTAAAACATTATTAAACAGAGAATCTAATGTTATTTTGCTTGATGAGTTTGCTCTGGCACCTGCATTTTTTCATAGTACCTTCTTTCAAATGTTTGATGAAGGCATCTATGAGGACCAAAATTATAAGGTAGATCTCAGTAACTCAATCATTATTTGCACATCTAATTTTAAAAATCTTTCAGAAATGGAGAATAATATTGATGTAGCATTATTAAGTCGATTCGATGGTTTTGTTAAATTTTCTCCTTTATCTTTTGATGAGAAAAGGCAGATTTCAAAGATAGTCTATTCAAAAATTATTGACTCAGAATCCATGACTAAGGAGTATAAGGGATATTTAGATGAAGTTAAGATTTTAGAAATCTTGGAATCTAAATTAAATGCACTTCCTAACGTTCGAGCGATAAGAAAGTATGTTGAAGATATTGTTGCAGATAAGCTATTGGAAGTAATTATAAAGGATAAATCATGCTGACTATGTTAATTCTCTGAGAACATACGATAGAAACATGAGGTGGTGAACTTAATTTGAAAAAACAATATTTCTATAAAAATTTTTGGTTCTGGGTGGCGCTATCCTTATTGATTTATGTATTGAGGCAGTCTGAAGTATCAGGTGTTGAATTATTAGTTAATATAATTGTTTATGTTTATAAGCAGGTTATAAGTGAACCAATTGCATTTTTGGCATTTCTTATTAGTATAATTACTGTATACATAGAAAGAATTAATGTTTTGAAAACTGATAGGAGAGCTAAGCTATCTATTTCTTATAAAATAGAAGGTAAGTCGAAAGTAAAAGCTTCATTCAATGGTGCGGAGAAGGAAATCGAGGTGCCTAGAATCAGGATATATGAAAATTCAGGAACAATAAAGTCTACCTATATGCTTACACCGTATGTTAAAGAAAATAATTTAAGTATAGATACTATAGATGGTGGTTATTTTTCGTTTAATGCAGTACATATACATTTAAACGAAAATACTAACTTTTTTAAACTAAATAATTTACATCATGAGAATTACATATTTCCTAAATCATTTATTTCAAATAACCCAAATGAAAACCAATCTCATTTTATCTTTTGTCTATTCGAGGGAGTAGATGGTTCATATAAACTATTATTACTTGTCTATTTAAAAAATATAGTCGGGAATTATTATCTTGAAGTAATTGATAGAGTAGATGCTCTAAATAAAAATTCAAAAGATTTACAACAGTATTATGATCAGTTTAAAAAATGTGAACAATATCTTTTTGAAAATAAAATAATTATCTCTTAAGCTCAATGTAAATAGACTTCTTTAGTGAATATTATAAAAATAATACTCAGAGAAAGTAAACGAACATATGGCTGCATCATTAACTGAACTTATTAGTGATGGCCTCCTAGAAATCCTAGAATTACCTGAACTCTGATTTAGTTTGGCTGAGTCTAAGTAAAAATGACTGCAATCAATGTTGATAAATGATTGCAGTCAGAATACTATTAGTAATAAGAATACAGTAGAATACAGTAGAATACAGTAGAATACAGTAGAATACAGTAGAATACAGTAGAATACAGTAGAATACAGTAGAATATAGAAAAGTGGCTATCAACTTCGGTCGATAACCACTTTTCTATTTTTTGTATACTCGATTTTCTTCTTTCAAGAACTGGATAATGTTATCTTTTAATTCCTCGAAGTCACCTTGAAACGTAGCAATATCAATCGTTTTTTCCAGTCCATCGTTGAAGGAAAGATTGGATTGATAACCATTCATTGCTAGAAACATATGTAAAGCAAGTACGGCAGTTCGCTTGTTGGCGTTCTTGAATGGGTGTTTCTTAATTAGGTTTATCCAGATAATGGCAGCTTTACTATAAATGCCGGGATAAAGTACTTTTCCAAAAATCTCTTGTTTTGGCTGCTCAACAATCATCTGCAGGCTGTTTGGATCAGCTATCCCAACGGGCTCCTTTGGGGAATGTTTTCCAATAACCATAACATTGATTTTGATAATGTCTTCAGCGGATAGGTATTTCATTTATCTACCAGCTCTTTCAATAATTCATCGTATTGGCTCATAGCTTTTTCTAACTCTTTGTCAAAGTCAAATGTTGGCTCAGCTTTACGGATGATGACATTATTTCCTGAAGTGACGAATTCGATTTCTTCACCAATTTCTGCACCAAGCGCTTCTTTAATGGCGTTTGGAATAGTAATAACAGTACTGTTACCTGTTTTGCGTAATAAAACATTCATCGGATATACCTCCTGTATTTGTAAATACATTATACATGATATATACAAAAATTAAAAGTGAATACTTCTATTTGACACATTTTCTAGAATCAAGATAAGGTAAACTTTTGTATTTTCTGGTTCGATTTTGCTTATTTTGCTTGAAAATTTATGCAGTGTTGCATGTCTCAACTTATGTCGATTCTCCACAGACCTCATTTTATTGTTAAGATAATCAATATGTACGGGTTTATTTACATCACCTTTTGTGTCTATATGAGTAAAAAGATATTGTTCAGGGGTTTGCATAATGTTGAATTGTGCTAACATTTTTATTCTGTTAGTAATGAAATATTGTAAATTATTTATCATCATCAAATCCTCCAATAAACAAAAAAGTAATATCTATTACTTGAAACAAAAAAGGCAAAATTGTGTCAAGAAAATGATTTCATCGGGAAATACTCTTTATATCAATTGTTACCAAAATTTAGGGAATGAAGTGCTGTGTCACGGCCTTGTCATTTACCTAGCTTTTGGTACAATAGAATGAAAAGAGAAAGGAGCAAGTTATGAAAAATATCTTTCCATTGACATTGGAGGCATTATGGAAGAAGCGGATAATCAATCCGTTTTAGTAGTTAGCCATGGAGCTGCCATTGCCCAATTTTTCAGACAGGTATTGACAGATTTTCCGCGAGTACGGATGCGGAATTGTGCCATACTGACTTTTACTTATGAAGACGGTCACTACGATTTGCAAAGCATTGTGGATCCCGTTAACAAAGAAACTCTTTATCAAAAAGAAGGATAGGAAAAGGAGAAAAGATGACAAGAAAAGTATTTCCAAAGGGATTTTTATGGGGTGGTGCTACAGCTGCCAACCAATGTGAGGGTGCCTACGATGCGGATGGCCGTGGTCTTGCCAATGTAGATGTGGTGCCAATCGGACCAGACCGTGGACCAATTATCACAGGTCGCAAAAAAATGTTTGACTTTGAGGATGGTTATTTCTATCCGGCTAAAGAGTCTATCGACATGTACCATCATTTCAAGGAAGATATTGCCCTCTTCGGCGAAATGGGCTTTAAGACTTATCGTCTTTCTATCGCTTGGACACGGATTTTCCCTAAGGGAGATGAGTTAGAGCCAAATGAAAAAGGCTTGCAGTTCTACGAAGAACTCTTCAAGGAATGTCACAAATACGGGATTGAGCCTTTGGTGACCATTACTCACTTTGACTGTCCGATGCATTTGATTGAGCACTATGGTGGCTGGCGCAATCGCAAGATGCTGGAATTCTACGAGCGTCTTTGCCGGACTCTCTTCACTCGCTATAAGGGCTTGGTTAAATATTGGTTGACCTTTAATGAAATCAACATGATTCTTCATGCGCCATTTATGGGTGCAGGACTTTACTTTGAAGAAGGTGAAAATGTAGAAGAGGTCAAATACCAAGCGGCCCACCATGAGTTAGTGGCTTCAGCTATTGCGACCAAGCTTGCCCATGAAATCGACCCAGAAAACAAGGTCGGCTGTATGTTGGCGGCGGGTCAATATTATCCAAAT
This sequence comes from Streptococcus sp. P25B114, assembly GCF_053010325.1. NCBI lineage: Bacteria > Bacillati > Bacillota > Bacilli > Lactobacillales > Streptococcaceae > Streptococcus > Streptococcus sp. P25B114. The sequence goes on from NZ_JBRKNW010000003.1 coordinate 6,398, forward strand.
ACTTGTCATCCGCGCGATGTCTGGGCGGCTATCAACCAGGATCGTGAAAATTATTTCTTCATTGATGTACAAGCGCGTGGGGAATACCCAAATTATGCCAAGAAGCATTTTGAACGCGAAAACTTGAATATCGTGATGACAGAGGAAGATTTGACCCTTTTGAAAGAGCATACAGTTGATTTCATTTCCTTCTCTTATTATTCAAGCCGTGTGGCATCTGGTGACCCAAAAGTCAATGAAAAGACAGCTGGTAACATCTTTGCCTCTATCAAAAACCCATATCTGGATGCCTCAGAGTGGGGCTGGCAGATTGACCCACTTGGCTTCCGTATCACGATCAACTCTATCTGGGATCGCTATCAGAAGCCAATGTTCGTTGTTGAAAATGGTCTGGGCGCTGTCGATACGCCGGATGAAAACGGCTATGTGGCAGACGACTACCGGATTGATTACCTCCGCAAGCACGTTGAAGCCATGCGTGATGCCATTGTTGAGGACGGCGTAGAATTGCTGGGCTACACAACCTGGGGCTGTATTGACCTGGTGTCTGCAGGTACCGGTGAGATGAAAAAACGCTACGGCTTTATATACGTAGATCGTGACAATGAAGGTAATGGAACACTCAAGCGTTCTAAGAAAAAATCATTCGACTGGTACAAGAAGGTTATCGCCAGCAACGGTGCCGATATTGATTAATATAAAACAAGCCTCGCGCTTGTTTTTTGTTATCGTTTCCAATATAATAAAAGGTGGTTAACAATTTATAAAATCAAGGAGTCTAGCATGAAATACATTGTAAATAACAGTAACAATCCTGCTTACAATATCGCTCTCGAAGCCTATGCCTTCAAGGAATTGACCGATATTGATGAAATCTTTATTCTCTGGATCAATGAGCCTGCCATTATCATCGGTAAGCATCAGAATGCTATTCAAGAAATTAACAAAGAGTACACAGATGAAAACGGCATTCACGTTGTTCGTCGTTTGTCAGGTGGTGGCGCGGTATACCACGACCTCAACAACCTCAACTACACCATTATTTCCAATAAGTCTGAAGAAGGTGCTTTTGACTTCAAAACCTTCTCCAAACCTGTGATTGACACGCTGGCAACTCTGGGTGTTGAGGCTAATTTCACAGGACGTAACGACCTTGAGATTGATGGGAAGAAAATCTGTGGAAATGCCCAAGCCTATGCTAAAGGTCGTATGATGCACCACGGCTGTCTCCTCTTTGACGTGGATATGACCGTCCTTGCCAATGCGCTCAAAGTTTCCAAGGACAAGATTGAGTCTAAAGGGGTTAAATCTGTCCGTGCGCGTGTGACCAATATCAATGATGAATTACCAGAAAAAATGACTGTTCTGGAGTTCAAGGATGCCATCCTTAACCAAATGAAGAAGGAATATCCAGATATGGACGAGTATGTCCTGACTGACGAGGACTTGGCTCGTATCCAAGAAATCCATGATACCCAATTTGGTACTTGGGACTGGAATTTCGGTCAAACGCCTGAGTACACTGTGGAGCGCAACGTTCGCTACCCAGCAGGTAAAATCACAACCTATGTGAAAACGGAGAAATCTGTTATCGAAAATATCAAGATTTATGGTGACTTCTTTGGTATCGGAGATGTTTCGGATATTGAGAAATTGCTGATTGGTACACGCTACGAATATGCGGACGTCCTTGCCAAGTTGCAAGAAATCGATACCACGCATTACTTCTCACGCATGACGACAGAAGAAGTGGCTAAGGCTATTGTAGCCTAAGGAATAAGGAACTTGGGTGTATTTTTAATCAGACACTCAGGCTCCTTTTCTTGTTATAGTTAAAACTTATAACAGAGCTTAGAAATTACCTATTGGATTCTTGAAGCGTTTTTTGTTATCCTAGAACAGTATCAAATTTGGGAGAACTTATGTCTAATAATTTACTTGTTTTACAATCGGATTTTGGTCTTGTTGACGGAGCGGTTTCAGCCATGATTGGTGTAGCCCTCCAGGAATCACGTGACCTTGTGGTTCACAATTTGACCCACGATATCACCCCTTACAATATTTTTGAGGGCTCTTACCGCCTCTTCCAGACAGTGGAATACTGGCCAGAAGGCACTACTTTTGTATCGGTTGTTGATCCAGGTGTTGGCTCCAAGCGTAAGAGCGTGGTGGCATTGACCGAGCAAAATCACTATATCGTTACCCCTGACAACGGTACTCTGTCTTTCATCAAGAAGCACGTTGGTATCAAGGCAGTACGCGAGATTTCTGAAGTGGCCAATCGTAGAGCTAATACAGAGCATTCCTATACTTTCCATGGTCGCGATGTCTATGCTTATACCGGTGCTAAGTTGGCATCTGGGCATATCACTTTTGAAGAAGTGGGGCCAGAACTGCGAGTAGAAGACGTTGTTGAAATTCCAACCGTTCCAACAGAACTTGGACAAGACTTTGTCAAGGGCGCCATCGACATTCTCGATGTTCGCTTCGGTTCTCTCTGGACCTCGATTACCCGTGAGGAGTTCTATACCCTCAACCCGCAGTTTGAAGACCGCTTTGAGGTGACCATTTACAACAACGATATGCTAGTCTACCAAAACCAAGTGACCTATGGCAAGTCCTTTGCGGATGTCCGCATTGGTCAGCCACTCTTGTATATCAATTCCCTCTACCGTGTTGGTCTTGCTATCAACCAGGGTTCATTTGCCAAAGCCTACAACGTTGGTGTCGGTCAAAACTGGCATATTGAAATCAAACGCATTGTTAACTAAACATATTTTTTAAGGAGATTTAGGATGAAAAATAATTCTATCAAAACAGTTGTCGCAACCGGTATTGGTGCAGCCCTCTTTGTGGTAATTGGGATTTTAATCAGCATTCCGACACTTGTTGTACCAAATACTTCGATTCAGCTTCAGTATGCTGTCCAATCCCTCTTTTCTGTTATCTTTGGTCCAGTTGTTGGTTTCTTGGTCGGCTTTATCGGTCATGCTTTCAAGGATTCATTGCAGTATGGTTCACCATGGTGGTCATGGGTTTTGGCATCAGGTGTATTTGGTTTAGTGCTTGGTTTTGCCAAAAATCGTCTTCGTGTCCAAGAGGGAATTTTCGAGAAAAAAGATATTCTTTCCTTCAACATTTTCCAAATTATTGCTAACGTAGTAGCTTGGGGAGTAGTTGCACCTGTTTTGGATATCCTGGTTTATAGCGAGCCTGCAAATAAGGTTTTTGCGCAAGGCTTGGTTGCTGGTATTGTGAATGGCCTGACAGTGGCTATCGCAGGAACAATTTTGGTGGCCGTTTATACCAAATCACAAACTCAAACTGGAAGTTTGTCAAAAGATTAAGAAATGTGCCTGAGAAGAGATTCTCAGGTATTTTTCTGTTATAGCTTCAAACCATAATAACATGCAAATAGTCCTACCATAGGAGCAGCTTGGGAAATTGCAGGCATTGAGGGAAGAATTATCAGACCAATAGTTTCAATCAAGATTTTTGTATTTCTGCCGGATTCGGGGTATAATTTTACAGACTGTGTTATTGAAAAATAGCAGAGCTTCGAGCTGGTCAAATCGCTTGAATAGCGCTAATCTATTGCAAAGATTAAAGGAGAATCACACCATGTCAAAAGACATTCGCGTATTGCTATATTATAAATATGTTCCAATCGAAAATGCGGAAGCTTATGCAGCTGAGCACTTGGAATTCTGTAAATCGATTGGTCTCAAGGGGCGTATCTTGATTGCTGATGAGGGCATCAACGGTACTGTTTCTGGTGACTATGAAACAACTCAAAAGTACATGGATTATGTCCATGCTAACCCGCTTTTCAGCGACCTTTGGTTTAAAATTGATGAAGAAAATGAACAAGCATTCAAGAAAATGCACGTTCGCTATAAGAAAGAAATCGTACATTTGGGTCTAGAAGACAATAACTTCGATAGTGATATTGACCCGCTTGAAACAACAGGTGCTTACTTGTCACCAAAAGAATTCAAAGAGGCGCTTCTGGACGAAGATACCGTTGTTTTGGATACCCGTAACGACTATGAGTATGACCTAGGTCATTTCCGTGGCGCAATCCGTCCTGACATTCGCAACTTCCGTGAATTGCCACAATGGGTCCGTGACAACAAGGAAAAATTCATGGACAAGCGTGTCGTGGTTTACTGTACAGGTGGCGTCCGCTGTGAGAAATTCTCTGGCTGGATGGTCCGCGAAGGCTACAAGGATGTCGGCCAATTGCATGGCGGTATCGCAACTTATGGTAAGGATCCAGAAGTTCGTGGCGAATTGTGGGATGGTAAGATGTATGTCTTTGACGAGCGTATTGCAGTTGATGTCAACCATGTAGACCCAGTTGTTGTTGGTAAGGACTGGTTCGATGGCACACCATGTGAACGCTATGTCAACTGTGGTAACCCATTCTGTAACCGCCGTACCCTCATGTCAGAAGAAAATGAGCATAAGTATGTTCGTGGATGTTCTGCAGAATGCCGTGCCCATGAGCGCAACCGTTACATCTCTGAAAACGGCTTGACCCGCGAAGAATGGGCAGCACGTTTGGAGGTAATTGGTGAGAGCTTGGCACCAGTGCATGCTTAATTATATGTAGGAGTTTGGAGAAATCCGAGCTCCTTTTTTCTGCCATTTTCTGGAACCTTACACTTAATACTAATACTCAACTAAAATCAAAAATAGCCAAACTCCAATCTCTACGTACAATTGATTTGAGTTGAGAAGGAGATAGGTTTTGAATAACCTCTTGAAGTTTATCAATAACCTCATTCAAGCTTCTAAATATCTTATTCTTGAAACTACGTTTGCGGATTTCGGCCCAGACTTACTCAATAGGGTTCATCTCTGGTGTGTAAGGTGGAATAAAGGTAAATTCTATATTCTCAGGGATATTCAATGTCTGAGATTTATGCCAGACGGCATTGTCCATGACTAGAATAATGTAGTCATCTGATAAGCTTCTGACAATTGGTGTAGAAATTCATTCATCCAATCACTATTACAACCACATGCTAAATGGACAAAGCCCACTGATTTTGCGCTAGCTGTTAGGCTCTGGTTTTCTGAGTAAAGAATGAGAGCCTGAATTTTTCTGTGATGTGGAATATTTGTCTTGTCTCTGAGGGCTTATTTTAATTCGTGAACTTGAGTGGGGGTGAGTTTGTTTGTCATAATACCATTAAGCCACTATTTTTGATTTTTGTTAAGTATAAGAAATAATTGTCCGAAGACAAAGAAAAAGTTCGAGCTTGTACATCTCGAACTAGGTTCTTTTGAAAATTGACGGCAGTAAAAGTAGTAGTAACCAGACCAGGGAGGCTAGGAGCAGTAGCAGGTCAACATGCCCCGTAGCATAGCCCACTGCCAGGGTTAAAAGGATTCCCAATGCAGCGATAAGACGAAGAATACTGTTGTGTCTGTATAGAACCTGCCCCACTGTGGACTTGGTCTCCACTAAATGGAGAGTAAAGATAGGAATAGACAGGATGAACAATATTATCATGGGTTTGGGCTGATTGGTCAGAAAGCCATCAATGAGCAGACCAGTAATGGTCAGGTAGCCTATGGCGAAGAGAAGGAGGGGTGTTTTCGATTTCATGTGTTTACTCCTTTTTGGTAATAAGGTAGACGAGGTAGAGTCCCATTGCCAATGGGAACAGGAGTCCGATTGGCTTGACCTTTCCTAGCCAGACCCCAATACCGAATACCAGAAGCAAGGCTAGCAGAGCGACGACGATTTGGAGGAGGTAGTAGGCAATATCTTCTTGACTAGGTGACACACGCAGGCTAATGGTGATAGGGACGGTGAGGAGGCTTGGAGAGGCAAAGGGCTCAGGAGCCCAATAGGAGACCAGGCAAATGCTGGCAACGAAGATATAAATGATGCAGTATAGAATGGACTGTCGTTTAGTTGATAGGTGATTCTTCATTTTTTTCTCCTCTCCATTTTCCGTTGGTTTTCTTGATCCTCCAGTCGTTTGACATAGTTGGTAGCAGAGATGACAATGCTTGCAAATAGTCCCATAAAACCAGCGTAGAAGAGGTTTTTAGGTTGAAAGAGAGTTTCGAGGACAGGGCCATTGCTGTCAAACAAGTCTGAGACACTAGAAAAAATCAAGCTGAATAGGCTGACACCAATTCCCCAACGCAAGGGGTGGCGATAGGGTCGGGCTTGCTCCTCTGGACTGATTTCTTCAGGGTCGAATTGACCAAAATCACGGTTGAGCATCTGGACACTGAGCACAGCGATGAGAATAAAGAGAATGGCACCGAGCAGGATAGGATACCAGGTTGCAACCTCGGTTGTATAGCGAACAGCTAGCATAAAAGCGACAGCATTGCTTATCAAAAGAAACCAGCTTAGATAGACAAAAGCAAGACCGCCAATTTCATCAGCCTGTTCCCGCCGGCATTCATCCAAGGGACCTCGCACACCGTAGAAATGTTTGATGAGCTTGGTCATCCAGGGTTTTTCTTTTTTGGAAATAGCAGAGCTACTAGTCAGATTTTGAGCTTGTTTCTGGCGATAAACTAACTGAATGTGAGTCACAATCCCCACGAAGATACCGCCTAAACAAGCTGCGAAGAAAAAGCGAGGAGTGGTCAGATTGCTTATGAAGTCCATGTCTTTGTCCATCCAGGCCCCGAAAAAGGCATTCCAGAGATACATGACCAGAGTGAAATATACAGCGAATTTCACACTAGCCCACTTGAGGCCACGTACCTCTTTCTCCGACAAATCCTCCCTATCTAGTGCAGTCAGCTGGCTGCGATAGCTTTGGAGAGCCAGATAGCTCTGAAGTCCTAGCAAGATGATTTCTAAAAAGACTGGGTAGCCGTAGCCAACCTGCTCCGGAAATCGTTCGGACAAGGAGAGAGCCAGAAGAAGAGTAAACAGGAGTCCGATGAAGAGGAAGATGAAGGCCATATTGCCCAATCTCATGGCCTCTTTGCGGCGAAATTCATCCAGCGGACCTGCGATGCCGTAAAATCGTTTGATGAGCTTGTTTTGAAAAGTTTCCTTGTTCATAGCCTGTCTCCTTAGTTGAGATTATACCGTTTGATGAGGTAGGGTGTGATGTGATGAGTCGCTAGGAAGTAGACCAATCCCATAATGGCAACCTGAAGCCAACTGGTCGGTTTACTTGCTTGAGCAAGGAAATGGTCCAAGCTATAATCAGCGATATTCCAAATGGCCATCAGAAGAAGGAAGAGAATGGTTGAGAGGCTAGAGCGTACGATAGTTCTTTTGTTTTTCATAGTATTCTCCTTTCTTTAATCAATCCAAAAAAGGCTGTTGAGGTCGGTCTGTAGGATCTTGGCTAGGTTGATGCAGAGGTCCAGCGAGGGGTTGTATTTGTCATTTTCAATCATGTTAATGGTTTGACGTGAGACTCCGATAGCCTTGGCTAATTCCAGCTGGGACAGGCCGAGTTCCGTTCGGAAGGATTTGACACGATTCATATGACCTCCTATCTTATGTCACATATATGCGACATCTCTGTATAAAATTTTTTGAGGATGTCTCCTCCATTTTTGTCAAATATATCTGACATGTTTCCTAATGTTATTATAAGAAAATCTTAAAGATATGTCAACTATAATTGACATATTTTTTGTAAAAAGTTTGAAACATGGTTTAAGCTGATTTTATGGTACAATAGATAAGATATGACCAAGGAATTTAATCACACGACGGTTCTCTTGCATGAGACCATCGACATGCTAGACATCAAACCAAATGGAATTTATGTGGATGCGACACTGGGTGGGGCAGGGCATAGCGAGTACCTGCTCAGTCAGTTGACAGATGGGGGGCATCTCTATGCCTTTGACCAGGATCAGACGGCCATTGACCATGCCCACATCCGCTTGGCAACCTACATTGAAAAGGGACAAGTGACCTTTATCAAGGACAATTTCCGTAATCTCAAGACTCGCTTGGCAGAGCTAGGTGTAACAGAGATTGATGGGATTTGCTATGATTTGGGTGTTTCCAGTCCCCAGTTGGATGAGCGAGAGCGTGGCTTTTCCTATAAACAAGATGCGCCGCTGGACATGCGGATGAACCGAGAAGGGCATTTGACGGCCTATGATGTGGTCAATAGCTATGACTACCATGACCTGGTGCGGATTTTCTTTAAATATGGTGAGGATAAATTTTCCAAGCAGATTGCTCGTAAGATTGAACAGGCGCGTGCGTTCAAGCCGATTGAAACAACGACTGAGTTAGCAGAGCTGATCAAATCTGCCAAACCAGCCAAGGAACTCAAGAAGAAGGGACATCCTGCCAAGCAGATTTTCCAAGCTATTCGGATTGAGGTCAACGATGAGTTGGGAGCGGCAGACGAGTCTATTCAGCAGGCCATCGATTTGCTGGCGGTGGGAGGACGGATTTCGGTTATTACTTTCCATTCTTTAGAAGATCGGTTGACCAAACAACTCTTCAAAGAAGCAAGTACGATTGATGTTCCAAAAGGTTTGCCATTTATTCCAGATGACTTGAAGGCGCCACTTGAATTGGTCAATCGTAAGCCTATCTTACCGAGTCAAGAAGAATTAGAGGCAAATAATCGTGCGCATTCAGCCAAACTGCGTGTTGCTAAGAAAGTACATAAATAGGAGAGAGTCTATGTTGCAAGAAAAACGTAGAGAAACGACCATGCGTCTGATTAGTGAAAAAATCAAAACCTTTAACCGCGTTGAAAAGGCTTTTTATGCTAGCCTGGTATTTACAGCGCTGTTCTTGGCTATTGGGGTTATTTTCATCCAGACCAAGCTCTTGCAGGTGCAGGGCGAAATGGCACGGGTCAATCAGCAAATCAACTCCAAGCAGGTCGAAATTGACGATACTAAGCAGGCTATCCAGGAATTGACGCGCTCGGGTCGATTGATGGAAATTGCTGAAAAAGAAGGATTGACCTTAAACAATAATAACGTAGGGGTTGCCGAATAATGCAGACGAGACGAAAGAAATTATTACGGTACATATTGAAACAACGCTACCGGCCTTCGCAGAACCGGCGTAGGGTCGGTCAGAACCTGATTTTACTCAGTATTTTTACCTTTTTGGTTTTCCTTATCAACTTTGCTATCATTATTGGGACCGACTCCAAGTTCGGAGTGGATTTGTCAGTGGCCGCTAGTCGTGTGCACCAGCAAGAGGTAACAGTTCAAGCAAGGCGTGGGACCATCTATGATCGACTGGGCTTCCCAATCGCAGAAGATTCGACCACCTATACGGTCTATGCAGTTGTTGATAAGAATTATGTATCAGCTTCCAATGAGATTTTATATGTAGAGTCGAGCCAATTCTCCAAGGTGGCTTCTATTTTTAAAAATCTTCTAGATATTGATGAGGAGTATGCTCTCAAGCAGTTGAAGCAGCCAGAATTGAGCCACATTTACTTTGGTGCTAAGGGGAAAAATATTTCCTACAATACCATGATGACCATTAGTCAGGAAATGGAAGCGGCCGGCATCAAGGGCATTAAGTTTAACATGAGCCCTGGTCGAATGTATCCAAATGGAAATTTTGCTTCAATTTTCGTGGGGTTGGCTAACCCGGTTGAAAACAAGGATGGTAGTCATAGTTTACAGGGTGTGAGCGGTATGGAATACTACCTTAATGATATTTTGGCAGGTCAAGATGGTAAAGTACTTTATGAGAAAGATAGCCAGGGGCGGATTTTACCAGGTACTGAAAATGTAGAACAAGAAACTGTAAATGGTCAAGATGTTTATACGACTCTATCTGCTGATTTGCAACGTTCGCTAGAAACCAACATGGATATTTTCTTTGATAAGACAAAGGGAAAATATGCCAGTGCAACCTTGGTATCAGCCAAAACTGGTGAGATTTTAGCAACAACTCAACGACCAAGCTATGATGCGGATACAAAAGAAGGGTTAGCTGATAAAGATTTGCTCCAGTACTCCCTTCTGTATCAGGCCACTATGGAGCCAGGTTCGACCATGAAGGTCATGACCTTGGCATCAGCAATCGATAGCAATGTCTTTGATCCTAATCAGATGCTTGTCAATAATGGCTATACCATTGCGGATGCAACGGTTAACGACTGGACGGTCAATGGGGGAGAGTCTGCTGTTTCCCTCAATATGGCCCAGGCATTTGCCCTATCCAGTAACGTCGGGACGATCATGTTGGAACAAAAAATGGGCAATGAGAAATGGTTGGATTACCTAGCCAAGTTCCGTTTTGGCTATCCGACACGTTTTGGAATGGGGTCTGAAAGTGCAGGCCTCCTGCCGGGCGACAACATCGTAACCATTACCATGTCTTCATTCGGTCAGGGTATTTCAGCGACTCAGGTCCAGATGTTGCGGGCCTTCTCGGCTATTGGTAATGACGGAACCATGTTGCAACCCAAGTTCATCTCAGGCTTGTATGATCCAAATTCCGATTCGGTGCGTATTGCCAAACCTGAAGTGGTTGGCCATCCTGTATCTGAAAAAGCAGCTTCAGATACACGGGATTACATGATCACTGTTGGGACTGATCCAGTTTTTGGTACGCTCTATAACAAGTGGACTATGTCTCCAGTTATTCAGGTTAATGGTTATGTTGTAGCAGTAAAATCAGGTACTGGCGAGATTGCCAAGGAAGATGGAACGGGTTACATTGATGGTCAATACCTTCAGTCAGTCGTAGCCATGGTTCCAGCAGAGGATCCAGAATTTATTATGTATGCAATCTTGAGAGAGCCAGAATCCTATACTGGAATGGAGTGGGAGGATATATTTAATCCAATACTGAAAGAGGCTATGTTATTGAAAGATAATTTAAACTTGGATAATGTTGCTCCTTCATTGCAGTTTGTGGAAAATGAAACAGAATTTAAGTTACCAGATGTTATTGGTCAAGGCCCAGGCACAACTGCTGAGGAATTGCGTCGTTATTTAATTCAGCCAGTTATTGTAGGGAATGGTTCCGAAATAAAGAAAGTATCTGTAGATGTCGGAACAAATCTTTCTTCAAACCAGCAAATTCTCTTGCTGACAGATTCAGTAGAAGATATGCCTGATTTATATGGTTTGACAAAAGAAAATATGGATATTCTTGCAGAATGGCTAGGTCTTGAAGTCACTTATGAAGGAGCAGGTTCGATGGTTGTTGAACAGAGTATTGAGTTTGGTACAAAAATCAGTAAACACAAAAAAATAACGATTACACTAGGAGAGTAAAATTAAAATGCAATTTTCACTATTATCGGGATTGGTTGCTTTTTTAGCAACGGTGATTCTGATACCACGCTTTATTACTTTTTATCAAGCCAAACGCATCGAAGGGCAACAGATGCACGAAGATGTAAAACAACATCAATTTAAGGCAGGTACACCAACAATGGGGGGAACAGTTTTTCTCGTTGTTGCTATCTTAGTTACATTTATTTTTGCTGCTAGCCTTAACATGTTAACTGGTGGTGTTTTAGCTATTCTCTTCATCCTTGCACTCTATGGATTGGTCGGTTTTTTGGATGATTTCTTGAAAATATTCAAAAAAATCAATGAAGGTCTTAACCCTAAACAAAAATTAGCATTACAGATTTTAGGTGGACTTGTTTTCTACTTTGTCCATGTAAGAGCTGCTGGTGGTGGTGAACTCAATGTATTTGGTCAAATCATCAATCTCGGTATGCTTTATTTACCCTTTGTTCTTTTCTGGTTGGTTGGTTTCTCAAATGCAGTCAACTTGACGGATGGTATTGATGGCTTGGCCTCCATTTCGGTTGTTATTAGTTTGCTTGCCTATTCTGTCATTGCCTACAAGGAACAGAAGTTTGACATTCTTTTGGTCTGTGTAACCATGATTGGTGGCTTGCTTGGATTTTTCGTCTACAATCGCAAACCCGCAAAAATCTTTATGGGGGATGTCGGTTCGCTAGCACTGGGCGGCATGCTAGCTACGATTTCAATCGCTCTTCGTGTGGAATGGACCCTGCTCCTCATCGGCTTTGTTTATGTCCTTGAAACGTCATCCGTTATGCTACAGGTGTCCTATTTCAAATACAGCAAGAAAAAGTTTGGAGAAGGTCGTCGGATTTTCCGCATGACTCCTTTCCACCATCACTTGGAACTAGGCGGTTTATCTGGCAAATCCGAAAAATGGAGCGAATGGAAGGTGGACTTCTTCCTTTGGGGTCTTGGCCTTGGAATGAGTCTATTGACGCTTGCAATTTTATATCTATAAATAACAAATACTCTCAGTCTTGGACATGTAGCTTCTAGGACGGAGAGTTTTTTCTTTGAAGACGATCTGTATAGATAAATTTTAAGTCTTCATAAATTTTATATATTGGTCAAGCCAGTTGATTCTTGGTAAACTAGTACTACTTTTGTAAAATGGAGGAAAATGACATGAAAAAGAAATGGCTTACTGGCCTCTTATCAACTGTAGCAGTTTTGACCTTGGCGGCTTGCGCCAATGGCGGAGCGTCCAATACAGGCTCTAGCTCAAAAGCTGCATCATCAGCAGATACGGAAACCTTTACCTATGCTATCGACGGCGACCCAAGTTCGACCAACCCGCTTAACACCAGCGACCGTTGGGGCTTGACCTTGACCAACTTTATCTACTCTCCATTGATTCGTATCGAGGCAGACGGTAGCTATGTCAATGAATTGGCAGAATCTTACGAGATTGCAGAAGACGGTCTTAGCATCACGGTTAAACTCCGTCAGGATGTTAAATGGTCAGACGGCGAAGCCTTTAACGCAGATGATGTTGTCTTTACTTACAATGAAAAAGTGAAGAAAGAAAATGGTGGTTCAGACGGCCTTTATATCAACGACCAACCTGTGACGGTTGAGAAGGTAGATGACTATACGGTCAAATTCGTCCTTCCAGCAGTATCTGCACCTGCCTTGGACAATATTGTAGCAGAGACCTACATTATCCCAGAGCACATCTTTAAAGATGAGGCAGACCTATCTGTTAACCAATTGAAGGCAACCCCTGTCGGTACAGGACCTTACAAATTTGTAGAGTACAAGAATGGTGAGTACATCAAGTTGGAAGCCAACGAGAACTACTACAAGGGTGAGGCAGAAATCGACAATCTGGTCCTTCGTATCATCGAAAGCCCAGATACGACTAAAGTTGCTCTTCAAACAGGTGAAGTAGATGCAGCTTTTGTTCTTCCGGCGGTTATCAAGGACTTGGACAAAGATACACTTGAAACCTATGCATATAGTGAAAACCGTGTTGGCTACCTGGGTCTCAATACGACGACTGAAGAGTTGAAGGATGTCAAGGTCCGCAAGGCTATTCTCTTTGCACTAAACAAGGATGAATTCAACCAGGCAGCTTACTTGGATAAAGAATACTATGAGACACCTTATTCCTTCCTTCCAGTTGCCAACCCATACAAGACAGATGATGTTGAAAAATATGAGCAAAATGTTGAGAAGGCCAAAGAGCTCTTGGCTGAAGCAGGTGTCAGCAATCTGACCCTCAACCTGGGTTACAACTCATCTGACGCAGCACAAACCCTACAAGCAACCTTGATCCAACAGCAATTGGCTGCTATCGGTGTAACGGTTGAATTGGCTGGTGGCGATTCATCTGCCCTCTTCACAGAATTGCGCAAGGAAGGCTCAACAGCCTACAATCTCTTCCTGGGTGGCTACATCATGGGGAATGACCCAGACCAATATGCTCGTCTCTTCAAGTCAGGTGGAGCGTCTAACTACTTCAAATTGACTTCACCAGAAATTGACGGCTACTTTGCAGAAGGCGCGGTTGAGCTGGATAAGGCTAAGCGTGAAGAAATCTATGACAATTTGCAGAAAGAATTGGCTAATCAAGCGGCTATCTACCCAATTGTGGACAACAAGAAAATCTTGGCTGTTAACAAGCGTGTGAAAAATGTCGAAGAGGCTGGTTTGGTCCCAATCTTTACCTTTGAAGATCCGTCTAAATTGACGATTGAATAAGGGAGTCTTTTGTTCAACAAGACGAATGGGCCTGACTAATCTTAGTCAGCCCATTCAAACAATAGTGGGAAGTTAGGTCCGAACTTTATAAGAACCTGTATTCACAAGTAAGGTACATTTAGATAGGAAATAGTTTTTTGCACATCAAGGCCGTTTTTCTAGAAATACTGTCAGTATTTCTAGAAAAACGAACGCTGAGTGGCAGAAAAATAGCCTTAGCTAAAGGTGCCGAGCTGTGAATACAGGTTCTAGGGTTTTGGCCGGCTCCCTTTTCGTGTTTTTGGAGGAACTATGTTTCGTTATATTGTAAAGAGGATTTTGCAGGCCATTCCTCTCTTATTACTCATTTCCTTTATCGTCTTTTCTCTGATTCAATTGGCCCCCTTTGATGTGATTGATTCCATGACAACGCCCAATATGGATCAGGAGCAAATTGACCTGCTCAAGGAACGGTATGGGCTCAACCAACCTTTCTTGGTTCAGTACGGTATCTGGCTAAAGGGCCTCTTGACAGGGGACCTTGGTTTTTCTCTGATGACCCAGCATTCGATTGGGGCGGATTTGGCGGAGAAAATTCCTAATACTATTTCGCTGGTCTTGCCTTCTTACTTGACTGCCCTGGTCTTGGCAGTGGCCTTGGGTTTGATTTCAGCCTCCCAGCGAGGGAAGTGGGCTGATAAGGTTATCGATGCCTTTGCCTCTATCGGGATTGCCATGCCGACCTTCTGGTTTGCCATGATTTTGATTTACCTCTTTGGTTATAAGTGGCGCCTCTTTCCTTTTATCGGTATGTATACCCTGGGCAAGGAAGGAGATTTTATGGATTTTCTCTCCCATTTCACCCTGCCCTATCTGACCTTGACCATGGCTTTCCTGCCAGAATTAATTCGTTTCATCCGGGCATCAGCCATTGTGGAGGTGGACAAGGACTATGTGACCGTACAAGAGGCTTTTAAGGCTAAAAAATCAGAAATCTTCGGCAAGCATGTGGCACGAAATGTCTTGATTCCTGTAGCCACTCAGGTGGGGATGGCCCTGCCTATGTTGGTGACGGGAGCTATCATTACAGAAACCATTTTTGCCTGGCCGGGAGTGGGACCTTATCTGACAGCAGCAACCAAGGCCCTGGACTATCCGGTGATTATGGCGGTTATGCTCCTGTCTGCCAGCCTTGTCATCCTGGGCAATCTCCTGTCGGATGTCTTGTATGCCCTAGTGGATCCCCGTGTCTGGAAAGGAGGAGAAAACTAATGTTGATACTCAAACAATTGAAGGCAACACTCAAAGAATCTCCCCTCTATCTCTTTTCAGTCATCTTTATCCTCTTTTTGGTAGTCCTATCTCTCTTGGCCCCCCTTATCCCTATCGATCCCAATCTGACGGATGTGACGCAGATGAACCAGGGACCGAGTGCGGAGCATTGGTTTGGAACGGACCAGGTCGGGCGTGACTACTTTATCCGCGTTATCTACGGTGGACGGATTTCCCTTTTAGTCGGTCTCATGGCCATGGTCGCCTCGGTGACAATCGGCAGCCTGGTCGGGATTACGGCTGGTTATCTTGGCGGAAAATGGGATAATGTCATCATGCGGATTGTTGAAGTTCTGTCTTCTATTCCCTGGCTGGTTTTGGTCATCGTGCTCAGCGTCTTCTTGAAACCTGGCTTGTCAACTATTATTATCGTTATTGGTGGCTTTTCTTGGATGAGCATTGCCCGAATTTTACGGGCCGAGACCATGAAAGCCAAGGTGGCAGACTATGTTGGCTATGCAGCCTTTATCGGTGTTAAAAAGCGGAAAATCATCTGGCGCCATATTTTACCAGCAATCCTCCCAACCTTGATAGTAACGGCATCGACCAGCATTTCGTCGGCCATTATGACGGAGTCTGCCCTCAGTTTCTTGGGAATGGGGATCCAGCAACCGCTGGCTTCTTGGGGAAGTCTCCTGCAAAATGCCCAGTCAACCTTGCAGAGTGCTCCACATATGGCAATCTTGCCTGGACTTTTTATCCTTCTGACCATTTATTCCTTTAACAATATTGGTGACTTGATTCGTGATTGCCTAGAAAGAGAGGTCTACTAATGACAGAGAATTTGATTAGCTTAAACAATCTGACCATTACCAATCAGAAACGGACCTCTCAAATGGTCTTGGTGGACGGTATTGACCTCAGCATTCCCAAGGGAAAAATCGTCGGTATCGTTGGCGAGTCGGGTTCTGGAAAGAGCTTGACCATGAAGTCTCTGATGGGGATTTTGCCCAAAGGTTTGGAGGCAAGTTATAGCAGCTTTGAGATGAACGGACAGGCTGTTGACAATCCAAAAGCTCTGCCCTTGTCCATGATTTTCCAGGATCCTATGACCTCTCTCAATCCCTTGCGGACCATTGGTTTTCATCTGAGGGAAGTGGTGCGTCGTTTCCAGCCAGGTTTGAGCAAGGACCAGGTGGAAACAGAAATATTATCGATTCTAGAAAAGGTTGGTATTGCGGATCCAGCTTTACGTCTCAAGCAATTTCCCTTTGAGTTTTCAGGTGGTATGCGGCAGCGTATTGTCATTGCTATGGCTTTATTAGCCAAACCACAGCTCTTGATTGCGGATGAGCCGACAACGGCCTTGGATGTGACTATTCAGGCTCAGATTTTGGCCCTGCTCAATGAGTTGCAGGAGTCCTTTGGCTTGACCATTGCCATTGTCAGTCATGATTTCAGTGTGATTGCTGGCATATGTGACCTGGTCTATGTTATGCGTCAGGGCAAGGTGGTAGAGAAGGCTAATGTGGAGACCATTTTTGCTGAACCGCAGCATGCTTATACCCAGGCCCTACTCAAGGCAGCCCGTTTGGAAACCTTTGACGGCAGCTTGCCAGTAGATAGTCCGACCAGTCAGTTGGTTGAGGTCGGTCCGGACCATTGGGTAAGAAAGGAGCAAGCAGATGCCTAAAGATATTATGGTAGAAGTTGCTGGTGTCAGCAAGACCTATCGGAAAAAATCCTGGTTGGGTCAAGAACAGGTGGTTCAGGCCCTGAAAGATATTGACCTGTCCATTTTCAAGGGGGAAACCCTGGGCTTGGTAGGTGAGTCAGGTAGTGGGAAATCAACCCTGTCCAAGATTATTTTGGGACTGGAAACAGCCAGCCAAGGGGACATTCGTTTTCCAAGCCTATCGGATCAGGAGCTGAAAAAACAGGCCTTGCAGGTCATTTACCAAGATCCCTATTCGTCTCTCAATCCCTACCTATCAGCCTTGGAATTGGTCAAGGAACCCCTCTACGCCCTGCCCAAGGAAGAGGCGGAAAGCAAGGCCTTGGCTATTCTGGAGCGGGTGGGAATCAGTGGGGATGCGGTTCACAAGCGTCCCAAATCCTTTTCAGGTGGTCAACGTCAGCGGATTGGGATTGCACGGGCGGTCGTCTCGCAGCCTCAGTTTGTGGTCTGTGATGAGCCAACATCAGCCTTGGATGTTTCCATACAGGCGACCATTTTGGATTTGCTACGGGGCTTGCAGGATGAATTTGGTTTGACCTATCTCTTTATCTCACACGATTTGACCTTGGTGCGGCACTTTGCAGATCGGATTGCTGTCATGTATAAGGGTAGTCTAGTCGAACTGGGTTCTGCGTCAGCTATTTTCCAAAATCCCCAGCACGCCTATACCCGCTATCTGCTAAAGTCCAATCTGAGTTTGAATCCAGCTCAGGCCCGGCAGGAATTGGCTGATTTGGCAAAGAATAAGCAGAGCCACGACTTTGTCACTCAAGGTCAGTGGTTAGAGGTGGAGGAGGGACATTTTGTCCTTTCAAGCCTTGATAAATAAAATTTATAACGAGATTGAAAATCTATATTAGACGATGTTTCTTGCTCGTGATAGAATAATAAAAAATTGATAGAGAGGATTTCCTATGAAGAAGGTTGTGATTGGTATTTCGGGTAATGAGCAAGAATTTCCAAGCAAATCGGGCCGTCATTATGTGACGGTGGCGCGTGAATTATCAGACGGTGTGCGTCAGGCTGGTGGCTTGCCAATCGTGATTCCTATGGGAAGTCCGGATTCGGCCAAGGATTACATTGACATGGTGGACAAGTTGATTTTATCTGGTGGTCAGCATGTAGACCCTAGCCTGTATGGCCAGGAAAAAGAGATTGACAGTGACGATTATTTGTTGGCGCGTGATGAGTTTGAATTGGCCTTGATTAAGGAGGCTCTTCGTCAGGGCAAACCGATTTTTGCGGTCTGCCGTGGGATGCAGTTGCTCAATGTGGCCCTGGGTGGTAGTCTGGAGCAGTCCTTGGAGGACCATTGGCAGAATGATTGGGCAGGAACCTCTCACCAGCTAGAAGTCGAGGGCCACAGCCGTGTCAGCCACCTCTTTGCCCAAGGTAGTCAAATCAATTCCTTCCACCACCAGCGGATCAAGGAATTGGCACCTGGTTTAGTAGCAACAGGACGTGATCCACGAGATGGGACCATTGAGGCTTATGAAAGCAAGGGCAAGCAGGCCCTCTTTGGCCTTCAGTGGCACCCAGAGTTCTTGTTTGAGGATTGCCGTCAACACCGCGAACTCTTCCAATACATTGTTGATCGATTTTAAGCTAACCAACTGCTCGATAGGGTGGTTGGTTTTTGCATGTTTTCAAAAGCTATAGTGAAACTGGGTTTTGATATAGTTAAAACTTATAACTATCTATAAAAAATACCAATTGGTCAGATTTCATTTTCTGTGTTAAGATAAATACAGTTCAAAAATTAAGGAGACTACTTTCTATGAAACTTAAAAAATTATTTACCTTTGCAGCAACAGCTGCCCTATCCATTGCGACACTTGCAGCATGTGCTCCAGCATCTGAATCAGGTTCAACTTCTTCAGATGCAGCGGAAACAACCTTGAAGGTTGGTATCATGACGCGCAATACTTACACGACTGATGTTTGGAACAAGGTTACGGAAAATGCTGCCAAAGAAGGTGTGAAGTTGGAGTTCACAGAATTCACAGACTATTCACAACCAAACAAGGCCTTGGCTGAGGGCGATGTGGATGTCAATGCCTTCCAACACATTTTCTTCTTGGATAACTGGAACACAGAAAACGGTGAAAACTTGCAGGTTGCGGGCTACACTCTTTACAGCCCAATTCGTTTCTACTCAGGTATCGCAGACGGTAAAGACAAGTATGCAGATGTCGAAGACCTTCCAGAAGGTGCTGAAATCGCAATTCCTAACGACCCAACAAACGGTAGCCGTGCCCTCTTCTTGCTTGAGTCACTTGGCTTGATCAAGTTGGAAGTTAAAGACGGTGACTTGGCATCACTTGCTGATATTACTGAAAATCCAAAAAATATCAAAATTACTGAATTGGATGCTAGCCAAACAGCTCGTTCATTGGAATCAGTTGACGGGGCAGTTATCAACAATAACTACGCTCAACAAGCAGGTATCGATACAGACACTGCCTTGTATATCGAGGAAAAAGGTCCAAATACAAAAGTTTGGTACAATGTTATCGCTGCTCAAGACAAGTGGGAAGAGTCAGATAAGGCTGACGCGATCAAAGCCCTTGTCAAAGCATACAACACTGATGAAGTTGGTAAGTTGATTGAGGACGGCTCTAAGAAAACAGATTTCCCAATCTGGAACGAAGCAGAATAAAAAGAATTAAACAACAGGATAGAGGCTGGGAGACCCCCAGCTTCTCTTCCTATTTTTGGAGGAGGTAGAAAAAATGGGACAGACAAATGAGCAGGCACAAATCGCAGCCTTCCAGGAAGACAAGATTGTCCAGGAGGGGATTGGGCATCTGAGAAAACTGATTAGTATGAAATCTATCTTTGCCCAGCAGATTGGTCTTTTGGAGGTTGCTACTTACCTCAAGAATTTGTTTGAAAGTGCAGGGGCAGAGGTTATCTTGGACCAGTCTCATACGGCTCCTTTTGTCATGGCTCGTTTTGCAGCGACGGTGCCCAATGCCAAGACCCTGATTTTCTACAACCACTATGACACAGTGCCGGCTGATAGTGACCAAATTTGGCTCAAGGGGCAACCCTTTGAACTGACAATGGACGAGACCCACATGTATGGCCGCGGGGTGGATGATGACAAGGGGCATATTACAGCTCGCCTATCCGCCCTTCAGAGCTATCAGGCTAAGCACGACGGTCAACTACCGGTCAATGTTATTTTCATCATGGAAGGTGCTGAAGAGTCGGCATCGGTTGATTTGGATAAGTATTTGGTCAAGTACAAGGACCAGTTATCAGGTGCCGACTTGCTCATCTGGGAACAAGGTCACCGAAATGCCCTCAATCAGCTAGAAATCGCTGGCGGAAACAAGGGAATCGTGACTTTCGATGTCTCTGTCCAATCGGCAGAGCTGGACATTCATTCGTCCTATGGCGGAGTGATTGACTCCGCTAGCTGGTATCTCTTGTCCGGCCTCCAGTCCCTCCGAAGTCCAGATGGTCGTGTCCTGGTGGATGGTCTCTATGACCAGGTTCAGGAGCCGAATGAGCAAGAGTTAGCCTTGGTAGAGGAGTTCGCCCTAACCAGTCCTGAAAATCTTACGGAGATTTACAGCTTGACCCTGCCAACACTCTTGGAAGAGCGAAAAGCATTTTTGAAACGCCTTTATTTTGAGCCGTCCATTACCATTGAGGGTCTTTCTACAGGCTATCTGGGCCAGGGAGTCAAGACCATTATTCCAGCCCAGGCTTCTGCCAAGATGGAGATTCGTCTGGTACCGGATTTGGATCCTCAGGATGTGCTGGACAAGGTCCGTCAACAGCTGGTGAAGAATGGCTTTGACAGGGTTCAGGTCGATTTCACCCTAGGTATCAAGAGCTACCGTAGCGACATGACTGCGCCAGCCATTGCCAAAGTTATCGAGTTAGCTAAAAAGTTGACGGTTGACGGGGTTTCGGTGTTGCCAACCTCGCCGGGGACAGGCCCTATGCATACAGTCTTTCATGCCCTGCAGGTGCCAATTGCTGGATTTGGACTGGGCAATGCCAATAGCCGAGACCATGCGGGCGATGAAAATGTAAAAATTGCTGACTATTATAGTCATGTTCAACTAATTGAGGAGTTAATAGCAAGTTATGAGTAAGGAAATGATTAAGCTAGATAATATCGATGTGACCTTTCATCAGAAAAAGCGCACGATTGAGGCGGTTAAGGATGTAACCATCCATATTAACCAAGGCGATATTTATGGAATTGTCGGCTATTCTGGGGCGGGGAAATCAACCCTGGTCCGTGTTATCAACCTCTTGCAGGTGCCGACAGCAGGTAAAATCACTATTGATGAAGATGTGATTTTTGAAGGTGATAAGGTTACGTTGACACCAGCCCAACTGCGAATCAAACGCCGTGAAATTGGGATGATTTTCCAGCATTTCAATCTGATGGCCCAGATGACTGCTGCGGAAAATGTGGCTTTTGCCCTCAAGCATTCTGGCTTGACCAAGGAAGAAAAGGCAGCCAAGGTTGCCAAGCTCTTGGACCTGGTTGATTTGGCGGACCGAGCAGAAAACTATCCGTCTCAACTTTCAGGTGGCCAAAAGCAGCGGGTCGCTATTGCGCGTGCCCTTGCCAATGATCCTAAAATCTTGATTTCTGACGAGTCAACCTCTGCCTTGGACCCTAAAACAACCAAGCAGATTCTGGCTCTCTTGCAAGAACTCAATGAGAAATTGGGCTTGACCATTGTCATGATTACCCATGAGATGCAGATTGTCAAAGACATTTGCAACCGGGTGGCGGTGATGCAGGATGGTCAGTTGATTGAGGAAGGATCTGTTCTTGAGATTTTCTCACATCCTAAGCAGGAATTGACCCAGGACTTTATCAAAACAGCAACAGGAATCGATGAAGCACTGGTCAAAATTTACCAGCAGGGGATTGTGCAAAATCTGCCGGAAGACAGTCTTCTGGTCCAACTCAAGTATTCGGGTGCCAGCACGGATACGGCTATTGTCAATGATTTGTATAAGATGTACCAGGTGACATCCAATATTCTTTACGGAAATATTGAGATTTTGGACCACACGCCAGTGGGTGAGCTAGTCGTTATCTTATCAGGTGAACCTGCCCAATTGCACCATGCCTTGGAGGCTGTGGCAGAGGCACAGGTAGAAGTGACTGTTTTGAAGGGAGCACAAGATGAATCAGTGGATTGAAACAACATTTGAAAATGTGATAAAAATGGGCTGGGATACGCCTTACGGTTGGTTGCCAGCCATTCAGGCGACCATTTATATGACCTTCTGGTCCTTTATCTTTGGAGGCCTTTTGGGCTTGGTCGGAGGTCTTCTTTTGGTATTGACAGGCCCTCGTGGCATTTTGGAAAACAAGTATGCGTTCTGGATTTTGGACAAGGTGGCCTCTCTTTTTCGGGCGGTTCCCTTTATCATCCTTTTGGCTGTCCTCAACCCTGTAACCCGTGCGATTGTAGGAACAGGTATCGGTCTCAAAGCTGCCTTGGTCCCTCTGTCCCTGTCTGTATTTCCATTCTATGCCCGTCAGGTTCAGGTTGTCTTGTCAGAGTTGGACCGGGGTGTGATTGAGGCAGCCCAGTCAGTAGGAGCCACTATTCCTGATATTATCAAGGTTTACCTACGCGAAGGTCTGCCAGACTTGATTCGTGTAACAACCCTGACTCTGATTTCCCTGGTTGGTTACACCGCTATGGCAGGTGCCATTGGTTCCGGTGGCCTAGGTAACGTCGCTATTTCCTATGGTTATAACCGTTCGGATGATGATGTAACCTTGGTTGCGACACTCCTCATCTTGATCATGATCTTCTTCATCCAGTTTGTCGGAGATTTTGTGACCAAGAAAATCAACCATCGTTAATAGACAGAAAACAAAGATGTTGGCTAATGGTTGATATATCTTTGTTTTTTTCATATCATAAATAAAAAAGAGGTGAATAGTATGGAATTTGAAAAATTAGTGCGGGGTGAGCCGGGGCAATATGTGGCATCCAGCGGTGCCATTAAAGAATTGCCAGCAAGATTGGTAATCTTCAAGCAGCCGGTCATTGTGACAGGGCAGAAATCCTATGCGGCCTTTGTCAAACACGGTGGCAATCAACCCAATTGGCCGGTGCTCTTCTATGACCAGACAGCCAGTCATGAAGATATGAATCGCTTGGCAGAAAAGGCTAAAAGTCTAGGTGCGGATGTCTTGATTGGCGTAGGTGGCGGCAAGGTCATGGATACGACCAAGGGGACAGCCGACCGTCTGGGTATTGAGGCGGTTTTTGTACCGACCCTGGTTTCTACCTGTGCCTGCTCGACCCCGCTCTTGGTGGCCTATCATCCAGACCATACCTTCAAGTCTATTGATTACTGCCAACGGTCGGGTTTTATGACGGTGGTGGATTATGACCTGCTGTTGGATTCGCCACGGGAGTTTTTCATTTCAGGCATTTCGGATACCCTGGCCAAATGGTATGAGCTGGAGGCGATTCACAGAGGGAAAAATCGTGCGGACCTGCCTGCCCTTGTTCAACTGGCGCTAGCGACAGCCAAGGTCTCGCTGGATATTTTACTTCAGGACACGGAGACAGCTGTTGCGGATTTTGACCAGAACAAACTTAGTCCAGCCTTTCAGCGGATTGTGGATACGACCTTTGCCATTGCGGCTAATGTCGGCTGTCAGACCAGCGACTATGTATCGGGGGCTCACGCTCTTCATAATGGATTGACCCTGCTCCATGAAACCCACAGCATTGCCCACGGACTCAAGGTTTCTTATGGGATTTTGGTGCAATTATGCCTGACGGGTGACAGGGATGAGGTCAGAAAACTCCTGCCTTTTTACCAAAAGAACGGCTACATATATTCTTGGAAACAGCTGGGTGTGACGGAGGATAGGGCAGCTGCTATGCAAAAGGTGGCTGAGTTTGCGACCTCTAGCAAGGAAAGCTACATCAATATTGATCAGAATATTCAAACTCAGGATGTGGTTAAGGCCATGTTGACCTTGGAAAGTCTGGTGGAGGAAGTCTATGGCTAGAAAAATCGGTATCATAGGTCTGGGCCATGTCGGAGCCACCCTCCTGCATGATTTGGTGGCAGGCAATCTCTTTGACGACTATGTCCTGATTGACAAAAATGAAGAGAAACTTGCGGCAGATATTCTGGATATGGAGGACCGTGTGGCCAATACGGGGCAGTCTGCCACTTTCATTGCCAATGATTACAGTGCTCTATCGGACGCAGATATTATCGTGTCGAGCCTTGGGAAAATCAGTCTCCAGGCCAATGCAGCCAATAGTCGCTTTGCGGAACTGCCTTTTACTAGTCAAGAGGTCAAAGAAGTCTCGAGCAAGTTGGTTGCTTCAGGTTTTTCTGGTATTTTGATTGTCATTACGAATCCCGTCGATGTCATCAGTCAGCTCTATCAGACCTATACTGGTTTTCCTCGCAATCGGGTGATTGGCACAGGTACCTTACTAGATACGGCCCGGATGAAACGTGCGGTGGGGCATCGATTTGGGGTCTCTCCGACGGCCATCTCAGGCTACAATCTAGGTGAGCATGGCAATTCCCAATTCACTGCATGGAGTCAGGTGGCGGTGGCGGGTCAGCCTATTCAGGCACTTTTGCACCAGAAAGAGATGGACCAGCTGGCAGAGGAGGCGCGCATGGGCGGACACACCGTATTTTTCGGCAAGGGCTATACCAATTTTGCCATCGCAGCGGCGGCCAAACGCTTGGTTGAGGCGGTTTTGGGCAATAGCAGAGCAGTGCTACCGGTTTCTCATTACCAGCAAGAGTACGGGGTTTATCTAGGTTATCCAGCAGTCATCGGCAGAGAGGGCATTGTAGACAGGGTGC
This sequence comes from Streptococcus sp. P25B114, assembly GCF_053010325.1. NCBI lineage: Bacteria > Bacillati > Bacillota > Bacilli > Lactobacillales > Streptococcaceae > Streptococcus > Streptococcus sp. P25B114. The sequence continues at coordinate 31,212 of NZ_JBRKNW010000003.1, forward strand.
GACTAGACTTGACACAGGAGGAATGTGACCTCCTAGCAGCATCTGCAAAGCAAATCAGTAGTCGAGTAGAGATTGCCCAGACAGGAGACTGGGATAGCTTGAGTTTGTGATATGGTAGTAGACAAAGCCCAGTAAATCTGCTATACTATTCAACAAGAAAGAAGGTTGTTTCAGCATCTTTGTTTAGCGAGCTTGGGAGAGTGGGAGCCGAGCCGGGGTGGAAATAATTGGCGCTTTCAGTGAAAAAATTATATAAAATGAAGTAATAAATTAGGGTGGAACCGCGTTCTCAACGCCCCTATGTCGCAAGGCAGGGGGGAGAGAAGGTGGTTCTTTTTCTGTTTTACCAGAGATGAAAGAGAAGATATGAAGAATTTTTATCTAGTGGATAGCCAAGAACAGCTGTTTAACTATCAGAAATTTGTCTCAAAATACGAGGCAAAATGGCATGACTATATCCATTTTCTAAGGAAGGAATATCAAGTTCGTGATTTGCCCCAAGCCCTTATCTGGGCAAATGAAGAAGCCGCAAGAAAATTACTTGGCCAAAGTCCCGTACCAGCCTACACTAATGATATCCGCATGGTCATGACACCAGACTTAGCAGTTTGGAAAAAGATTTACCAGCATCAACTAGATAGCTACGAGAACAGCCCAGACTTGCAGACATTGAGTGCTCACTACAAAGGTTTGTCGGAAAATCATCTGTTGCAAATTATCGGTCATGAGCTGGCGCATTGGTCAGACCTTTTTCTGGATGACTTTGCGGACTATGATGCAAACATCTGGTTTGAAGAGGGCATGGTCGAGTACATCAGCAGACAGTATTTTTTGACAGAAGAAGAGTTTGCTCAAGAGCGGTTTTGTAATCAGCTCTTGGTTGGCCTCTTTCAAGAAAAACACGGCTGGCATTCCTTGGATTCTTTTGGAAAATCCACTTACGAAGGAAATTACGCGAGTATTTTTTACGAGTACTGGCGAAGTTTTCTCACCATTGACCAGTTAGTAGAGAAAGTAGGTTCGGTCCAAGCACTTTTTGAAACCTATTATAAATGGGCACAGTCAGACCAAAGCATTTCGCTACTCAACTGGTTTGTGCAGGAAGAATTATTAGAAAAAGAAATTTAAAAAGAAACAGGAGTAACTTATGTCAAAGAAACTTACTTTCCAGGAAATTATCCTGACCTTACAACAATTTTGGAATGAGCAGGGTTGTTTGCTCATGCAGGCTTATGATACGGAAAAAGGTGCGGGTACCATGAGTCCCTACACCTTCTTACGTGCCATCGGTCCTGAGCCATGGAATGCGGCTTATGTTGAGCCATCGCGTCGTCCTGCCGATGGTCGTTATGGGGAAAATCCAAACCGACTTTATCAGCACCACCAATTCCAAGTCGTTATGAAACCATCTCCATCTAATATCCAAGAACTCTACTTGGAATCTTTGGAGCGTTTGGGCATCAATCCTTTGGAACATGACATTCGTTTCGTTGAGGATAACTGGGAAAATCCGTCAACTGGTTCAGCTGGTCTAGGATGGGAAGTTTGGTTGGACGGTATGGAAATCACGCAGTTTACCTACTTCCAACAAGTTGGTGGTTTGGCGACAGGCCCAGTCACAGCCGAAGTAACTTATGGTTTGGAGCGTTTGGCATCCTATATCCAAGAAGTTGACTCCGTTTACGACATCGAGTGGGCAGACGGCGTTAAATACGGTGAAATCTTCATCCAGCCAGAGTATGAGCATTCAAAATATTCCTTTGAAGTATCCGACCAAGACATGCTCCTTGAAAACTTCACTAAGTTTGAGAAAGAAGCAGAGCGGGCTTTGGAAGAGGGCTTGGTTCACCCAGCCTTTGACTATGTGCTCAAATGTTCTCATACCTTTAACCTGCTCGATGCCCGTGGAGCTGTGTCTGTAACCGAGCGTGCAGGCTATATCGCCCGTATCCGTAACCTTGCCCGTGTCGTTGCCAAGACCTTTGTGGCAGAGCGGAAAAAACTTGGCTTCCCACTTTTAGACGAAGCAACACGAGCAGAATTGTTGAAGGAGGATGCAGAATAATGACAAAGAATTTACTTGTTGAACTTGGTTTGGAAGAAATTCCTGCCTACATCGTAACCCCAGCCATGCACCAGTTGCGTGACCGCATGGCGACTTTTTTGACAGACAATCGCTTGGCTTTTGACAGCATTGATGTCTTTTCAACGCCACGCCGTTTGGCTGTTCGTGTGCGTGGTTTGGCAGACCAGCAGACTGATCTTACAGAAGATTTCAAGGGTCCTGCTAAGAAGATTGCCTTGGATGCAGATGGAAACTTCACTAAAGCTGCAGAAGGCTTTGTCCGTGGCAAAGGCTTGACGACAGCTGACATTGAGTTCCGCGAGATCAAGGGTGAAGAGTATGTCTATGTGACCAAACATGAAGCTGGTCAGCCAGCTAAGGCAGTCTTGGCGGGCATTCCAGAGGTTTTGAAGGCTATGACCTTCCCTGTCAGCATGAACTGGGCGTCCAACAAATTCGCCTACATCCGCCCTGTCCACACCTTGACCGTTCTCTTGGACGATGAAGCATTGGATATGGACTTCTTGGACATTACATCTGGTCGTATCAGCCGTGGTCATCGTTTCCTTGGAAATGAAACTGAGATTGCAAGTGCAGATTCTTACGAGGCAGACTTGCGTGCACAGTTTGTCATTACAGACCCCGCAGAGCGTCAAAATATGATCGTCGAGCAAATCAAGGCTATCGAGGACAAACACAACGTGACAGTCGAAATTGATGAAGATTTGCTCAATGAAGTTCTCAACCTGGTTGAGTACCCAACTGCCTTCATGGGTTCATTTGACACCAAATATTTGGAAGTACCAGAAGAGGTTTTGGTCACTTCCATGAAAAATCACCAACGTTACTTCGTGGTGCGTGATAAAGCAGGAAAACTCTTGCCAAACTTCATCTCCGTCCGTAACGGAAACGACCAACACCTTGACAATGTCATCAAAGGGAATGAAAAAGTCTTGGTGGCCCGTTTGGAAGATGGCGAATTCTTCTGGCGTGAAGACCAAAAACTCAAGATTGCTGACTTGGTGGAACGCCTCAAAGTCGTGACCTTCCATGAGAAAATCGGCTCACTTTACGAGCACATGGCACGCACAAAAGTCATCGCAGAAAAACTGGCTGACTTGGCTGGCTTGTCTGCGGATGAAAAAGCAGATGTGGCGCGTGCGGCAGACATCTACAAGTTTGACCTCTTGACAGGCATGGTCGGCGAGTTTGATGAATTGCAAGGGATCATGGGTGAGAAGTATGCCCTTCTTGCAGGGGAAAAACCTGCGGTGGCAGCAGCAATCCGTGAGCATTACCTGCCAAACTCAGCAGAAGGCGAATTGCCTGAAAGCAAGGTCGGAGCGGTCTTGGCACTGGCTGATAAGTTTGACACCCTCCTATCCTTCTTCTCAGTTGGCTTGATTCCGTCTGGTTCAAACGATCCTTACGCTCTTCGTCGTGCAACACAGGGTATCGTTCGAATCTTGGAAGCCTTTGGTTGGGAAATTCCATTGGATCAGCTGATTGCGGAACTCTACAGCTTGAACTTTGCTAGCTTGACTTACGACAACCAGCCAGCTGTGATGGACTTTATCCGTGCTCGTGTAGAGAAGATGATGGATAAGGCGATTCCGAAAGACATCCGCGAGGCTGTGCTTGCTAGCTCAACCTTTGTGGTCAGACTGCAACTGGCAGCCAGCTCTGCTATTTTCCAAAAATCAAAAGAGGCTGACTACAAGGAAGCCGTGGAAAACTTGTCACGGGTCTTCAACTTGGCTGAAAAGGCGGAGGCGACTGTCATTGACGAGGCCCTCTTTGAAAACGACCAGGAAAAAGCCCTTGCTGCTGCAGTGGCAGGCTTGGAGTTGACAGAAGATATGGCGGGCAACTTGGACAAGCTCTTTGCTCTCAGCCCAGTCATCGCGGCCTTCTTCGACAATACCATGGTTATGGTAGATGACGCAGCAGTCAAAGCCAACCGCTTGGCATTGCTGAAAGCCTTGGCGGACAAGGCTTCAGCAGTAGCTGTTTTCAATCTCTTGAATAGTAAGTAGGAGGTATTCATGGAACAAGCAAAAATCGATCGTATCAATGAACTGGCCCGCAAGAAAAAGGCGGAAGGCTTGACAGAGGCGGAGTTGCAGGAACAGGCAGCTCTTCGTGAGGAGTACATCGAGGGTTACCGCCGTAGCGTGCGTGCCCATGTGGAAGGTATCAAGGTCGTCGATGAGGACGGCAACGATGTGACCCCTGAGAAACTCCGCCAAGTCCAACGTGAGAAAGGCTTGCACGGACGTAGTTTGGATGATCCTAATTCCTAAGACAAAGAAAAGGCTTGAGTTTCGGCTCAAGTCTTTTGCTATATATAATTCAATTCCTTCGGCAGGGCGACGGTTTCTTGCCCCTCTTTATCGAATACCAATACTGTTGACGGGAAGAAGGGGTCGAATTTGTTTTGGAAATCAATGGTGAGAACCTCTTTATAGCCTTCCTGTGAAAAGGTAATGCTGAGTTTGCCCTTGCGATTTTTCAGGGAGAAGCGCAGAATCTTTTTCAAAGGCAGGACTCCTTTTAAATAATTGTCAATGATAAACCAAAAATGGTCGATCACTTCGCCAGGAAGGGAAGTGACAACGCCGAAGCTGGCATAGCGCCCTTTTGTCTCTTGAAATGCCATAGTAACCTCCTCTCAGGTAAGAAAAAAGCCTGAAAAACAGGATTTTCTTTATGAATGACTTTATCGATTTCGCAGTTCTAAATAGCGTTTGTACCAAATGTTGACATAGGCTGGAGAGAAGGGACCACGCTGATTGTTGATCCAGTCTACCAGGATTTTGACATTTTCCTTCAAGATATAGTCAATATCTGTCGAATAATTCATTGATTTCCGGTGGCGCTCGTACTCATCTACATCCAGCAATCGCTTTTCTCCATCCGCAAAGACTTTTACGTCTAGGTCATAGTCGATGTACTTCAAAGCCTCATTGTCTAGGACATAGGGACTGGCAAGGTTGCAGTAGTAAGAAACCCCGTTATCTCGAATCATGGCGATGATATTGAACCAATATTTTTTATGGAAATAGACAATAGCAGGTTCTCTTGTCACCCAACGTCGACCATCATTTTCAGTGACCAATGTATGATTATTGACTCCAATGATGGCATTTTCTGTTGTTTTTAGTACCATGGTGTCACGCCAGGCGCGATGAATTTCACCATCATGTTTATAACTTTGAATTGTAATAAAGTCGCCTTCTTTTGGTAATTTCACCTTGTTACCAACTTTCTACTATTACAATTTATCTTGACTATTATATCATATTTTTGGCACTTGGGCGAAATTTTTGTCATAGATAGTCGCGTAAAGCCGAACGAATGTCACCGTAATCATAGCCTTTTCGGGCCAGGGCTTGGGTCAGACGTTGTTGAAGCTCATAGCCTTCATATTTTCGGCTATATTTGCGGTATTGCTTGTCCAGTTCTTTTTCCAACAAATCGGCTTCTGCCTCCTCATCACTGTCCAAGTCCAAGTTAGCTACCACGCTTTTGGCCAGTCCATAGGAGAATCCCTTAGTCACCAGTCCTTGGGCAATCTTATCCTGCAGGGCGCGGAGAGGCAATTTGTGGCCATATTTTCGTAGAATCTTGTCTCCAACCTTTGCCGCTAGCTCAGAAAAGTCTGTATCTGTCAGTGCCTGGTCAATCAGGGATTTTTCAAGACCCTTGAGCTGCAATTTTTGCCGAAGGACAGCTGGCCCCTTGTCCCCGTTCAAGCTATTCTGCCGAACAAAAGTTTCCGCATAGGCTAGGTCGTTGACCCAGTTTTCCTCCTCTAGATTGCGCAAAATCGCTGGGATGGTGTTCTCATCAATTTCGTACTTTCGCAGATAGTCAGCCACTTCCTTCTTGGTCCGCTGCTTAAAGGAAATAAAATAAAGAGCCAGGTTTTTCCCATAAGAAAATTGGGCAAAGTCCCGAATCTCCGCCAACTCCTGTTCAGAAATTTCCTTGTCCTTGGTCAGCATAAAGCGTACAATGGTGTCCTCAGTGATATAGAGCTTATCTGAACTATCCAGCTCCAGCAAATAGAGCCTTTTTTTCTTTTCAATCTTTGTTACTCTCATTCTTTCATTATACAGGAATTTTCGGTAAAATAGAAACATGAATCTACAAGTAAACCAACGGATCCCTTTAAAAATCAAACGCATGGGAATTAATGGCGAAGGGATTGGCTTTTATAAGAAAACGCTAGTTTTTGTTCGAGGTGCCCTTAAAGGAGAAGAAGTCTTTTGCCAAGTGATATCTGTTAATCGTAACTTTGTTGAAGCCAAGATTCTTGAAATTAATAAAAAATCTAAGTTCCGTGTTGTGCCGGAATGCCCTATCTATGAAGCTTGCGGTGGTTGCCAAATTATGCATCTTCGCTATGATAAGCAGCTTGATTTTAAGGTGGATTTGCTTAAGCAAGCTCTCAAGAAATTTAAACCAGCAGGTTTTGAAAACTACGAGATTCGTCCAACATTAGGGATGGATAAGCCGCAGCATTACCGCGCAAAGTTGCAATTTCAAACCCGCTCCTTTGGAGGTTCCGTCAAGGCTGGGCTTTATGCTGAAGGAAGCCACCGACTTGTTTCTCTGGAAGATTGCTTGGTGCAGGATCAGTTGACGCAGGAAATCATTAACAAGATTACCAATCTTTTAGACAAATACAAAGTGCCTATCTACAATGAGCGCAAAATCCATGGGATTCGGACGGTCATGGTTCGTAAGGCAGAAGCTACCGACCAGGTTCAAATCATCTTTATTTCTAGCAAATGGGTTAATTTAACAGCTGTCATTAAGGATTTAATTGCAGCCTTTCCGCAAATCAAAACAGTTGCTTTTAACCTCAATACCTCCAAATCTAGTGAGATTTACGGTGCAGAAACGGAGATTCTCTGGGGACAAGACGCTATTGAAGAAGAAGTTTTGGACTATGGTTTCCAATTGTCTCCAAGAGCATTCTACCAGCTCAATCCTGAACAGACACAGGTGCTCTACGGTGAGGCAGTCAAGGCTCTTGATGTGAGTCCAGAAGACCACTTGATTGATGCCTATTGCGGGGTTGGTACTATTGGATTTGCCTTTGCCAAGCAGGTCAAAAGCGTGCGCGGGATGGATATTATCCCAGAAGCTATCCAAGATGCTAAGGAAAATGCGCGTCGTATGGGCTTTGATAATACCCATTATGAAGCAGGTAAAGCAGAAAAAATCATTCCTAAATGGTACCAAGAAGGTTATCGAGCTGATGCCCTTGTTGTGGACCCACCACGAACTGGTTTAGACGATGCCCTCCTCAAAACTATTGTTAAATACCAACCGAAAAAAATGGTCTACGTTTCTTGTAATGTCTCAACTTTGGCGCGTGATTTAACCCAGCTGACCAAAGTCTATGATGTTGACTATATTCAAAGTGTGGACATGTTTCCACATACCGCGAGGACCGAAGCGGTGGTTAAGTTGGTGAGGAAATGAGTCTATTACTGGCAGTCACGGATGATTTACCGACATTTTTCTTGAAATTTTCCTAAAAAATGTAAAGTAGGGAAAATCCCTACAAACTCTTGATTTCCGAACGTTTTTTTACTATACTAATGGTGGTTATAACCAATGAAAGAGGTGATAATATGGTTACCGAAGCAGGTGACAAACCGCTATATTTACAATTGGTAGACGAATTGGAAATGAAGATTCGGAATACCATGGAGCCGAATGATAAATTATCTTCTGAGCGCGAGTTAACTCATATTCATGGGGTGAGTAGGATTACAGTCCGCCTGGCAATTCAAGAATTGGAAAGAAGGGGACTTGTTTATAAAAAACATGGTAAGGGAACCTATGTTTCAGAGATAAGAGAGCCTGCTGTTGATCTGTCCTCTGCCTATAGTTTTACAGAGCAGATGCGGAAAATCGGCAAGGTTCCAAAGACCCAGATTTTGTCGTTGCTTGAGAAAAATGCGTCCGAGTATCTGGCCAAGCAGCTGCAAATCGACATCAACGAGCCCATCGTTGAATTAGAACGGATTCGCCTGGCTGATAATGTTCCAATGATGCTGGAAAAGACTTATATTCCAGCTGAAGTTGTACCTGGAATGACTGAAGAGCGCCTTAATCACATGCCGCTCTATGAAATATTTGCTGAAGATTACAATCAAACCATTCGGCTGGCAGAAGAAGAATTTTATGCCAGTATTGCACTAGACCATGAGGCCAAGGTCCTGGGCATTAAAAACAATAGTCCTGTTCTTCATATCACTCGGAAGACCTACAATCAAAAAAATAAGATTATTGAGTTTACCTTTAGTATTGCGCGGGCAGACCAGTTCAGATATAAGATTAGCCACGTCCGTCAAGAGTAGTGGATTTCTACATCAAGGCTATTGAATCAATATTAGTTTTTTTACGAAGACAGCGAGCTAGGACAGGATTACTGCCCTGGCTTTTTTGCAAGAAAAAGAGGGCTTTGAGCCCTCAGGTGATGTTTACGAGAATAATCGTTTAAATATTTTATTTGATGAGTATTTGAGCAGCTGCATGCCAATAAAACCACTTGGAATAGCCAAGCAGAAGGACAGGAAGGCAGGGATGTTCAGCGAAAGATACACGTAAGTTGCTAGAACCGTCAAAATACTAAAAACAACAATATTCACAAAAAATAATAATTCATTGATTCGTGGAAGACTGGATTCTCTTGCTTGGTACGCTTGATAAGGGGCCTGTTTCTCTTTCGGGATATACTCTTCAGTGGGGATTTGGTCAGGCCGATATTGTCTAAGTGCCATATCGTCTCCTTTATTTTGCTTTTCAAGAATACCATAAAATTGAGTGGAAACTGTAACAAGATTATTACAATATTGTTACAAAGAAATTAGAAAAGTCTGAAGATTAAAATTCAGGTCCGCTTCCTTTTTTAGAAAATCTTTGTGATATAATGAACATTATGAAAAATATTATTATAACAGCAACAGCTGAAAGCATTGAACAGGTCAAAGAACTGTTAGCAGCAGGTGTTGACCGTATTTATGTTGGTGAGGCAGACCATGCCCTCCGCATTCCGACCAATTTTTCCTATGATGAGCTTCGCCAAATAGCAGAGCTGGTTCACGAGGCAGGCAAGGAATTGACTGTCGCAGCCAACGCTCTCATGCACCAAGATATGATGGACAATATCAAGCCTTTTATGGAATTGATGAAAGAAATCAAGGTCGATTATCTGGTCGTTGGGGATGCAGGTGTTTTTTATATCAATAAGCGGGACGGCTACAATTTCAAGCTTATTTACGACACATCTGTCTTTGTAACATCCAGCCGACAAATCAATTTCTGGAAGGACCACGGCGCTGTCGAGGCTGTCTTAGCAAGAGAAATCCCATCGGCAGAACTCTTTGATATTTCGGAAAATCTGGAAATTCCTGCGGAAATATTGGTTTACGGTGCCTCTGTTATCCACCATTCCAAGCGGACCTTGCTCAAAAACTACTATAACTTCACTAAGGCGGATGAGACGGATTTGTCCAAGGAACGTGGACTTTTCTTGGCAGAACCTGCAGATCCAGAAAGTCATTATTCCATTTTTGAGGATAAACACGGAACGCATATTTTTATTAACAATGATATCGACATGATGACCAAGTTGACAGAGCTTTATGAACATGGCTACCGAAATTGGAAGTTGGATGGTATTTTTTGTCCAGGTCAGAACTTCGTCGAGATTGCCAAATTATTCGTCCAAGCGCGTGATTTATTGGAAAAAGGAGAATTCACCTACGACCAAGCCTTTCTCTTGGACGAACAAGTACGCAAGTTCCACCCAAGCCAACGCGGTTTGGACACCGGATTTTACGAATTTGACCGGAACAAGGTGAGGTAATAAAACAGTCCGGGGGACTGTTTTATCCCGAGCCTAGAAATAGAGAAGCGAGGCCAGTCCGGGGGACTGTTTTATCCCGAGCCTAGAAATAGAGAAGCGAGGCCAGTCCGTGGGACTGTTTTATCCCGAGCCTGTCAATGGGAAAGCCCGGTCCAGAGGGTTGTTTTAGTCATCGCCAATTCTTAGATTTTATCTTAATTCTATCCTGGTAACTGACTTAGTGTCGGCTTCTAAAGGAGCTTGACACTAAACGGAAAGTTCCATTGAACCTTTCCTAGTCAGTTACACTAGACAGCTAGGTCAAAAAGTGTCGTTTTGACCTAGCTATCGTCGCATATTTTAATTCAAATCAATCTATACTGGCAGAGCCAACTTTGCCACTTAATATAGGTAAGGTCCAAGTACGGAACCGCCTTTAGGCGAGTTCTAGGCCCTGCAATAGGTTTTCAAGTGGAAAAATATCGTTCCATTTGAAAACCGTCGCCAATTCTTAATTTTTATCTTAATTCTATCCTGCAAATAGAAAGAGGAATATTATGTCAAAAGCATTAAAGCGTCCCGAGGTCTTGTCACCTGCTGGGACATTGGAGAAATTGAAGGTTGCCATTGATTATGGTGCCGATGCTGTCTTTGTTGGCGGTCAGGCCTACGGTCTGCGTAGCCGGGCTGGGAACTTTACTATGGACGAGATGCGGGAAGGGATTGAATACGCCCACGCCCGTGGTGCCAAGGTCTATGTTGCGGCTAACATGGTGACCCATGAAGGGAATGAAGAAGGAGCGGGAGCCTGGTTCCGTGAACTGCGGGATATGGGCTTGGATGCGGTTATCGTGTCTGACCCAGCCCTCATCGTCATTTGTGCCACTGAAGCGCCGGGACTTGAAATCCATCTGTCCACCCAGGCTTCATCGACCAATTATGAAACCTTCGAGTTCTGGAAGGAATTGGGCTTAACCCGCGTTGTTTTAGCCCGCGAAGTGACCATGGAAGAGGTAGCTGAAATTCGTAAACGGACAGATGTTGAAATCGAAGCCTTTGTCCACGGTGCCATGTGTATCTCCTACTCAGGACGTTGCGTCCTCTCCAACCACATGAGCAAACGTGATGCCAACCGCGGCGGTTGCTCCCAGTCTTGCCGCTGGAAGTACAACCTCTATGACTTGCCATTCGGTGAAGAGCGTCGTTCGATTAAGGGGGAAATACCAGAGGAGTTCTCCATGTCTGCGGTGGACATGTGTATGATCGACCATATTCCAGACATGATTGAAAATGGGGTTGATAGCCTAAAAATCGAAGGCCGGATGAAATCTGTCCACTACGTGTCAACCGTAACCAACTGCTATAAGGCTGCGGTCGATGCCTATCTAGAAAGTCCAGAAAAGTTTGAAGCGATCAAACAAGACCTGATTGACGAGTTGTGGAAAGTAGCCCAGCGTGAACTGGCAACTGGTTTTTACTACAATCCACCAACTGAAAATGAGCAATTGTTTGGTGCCCGTCGCAAAATTCCTGAGTACAAATTTATCGCTGAAGTTGTTGCCTTTGACAAGGAAACCATGACAGCAACTATTCGTCAGCGCAATGTCATCAACGAAGGAGACCAAGTTGAGTTCTACGGGCCAGGTTTCCGTCATTTTGAAACGACCATTCAAGGCCTGCATGATTCCAATGGAGATAAGATTGACCGTGCCAATAAGCCTATGGAACTGCTGACTATTAAGCTAGACCGTGAAATCTATCCAGGCGATATGATCCGCGCCTGCAAGTCAGGGCTCATCAATCTCTATCAAGAGGACGGCAAGGCTGTTACTATTCGTGCATAAGAAAAAGGCTGGAGAAATTCAGCCTTTTGATAATTGTGATTTTTTGATGTTTTCTGGAACCAGAGAGATTTTTTTAATCTCATCAATCCGAATGATACTGGTCACGCGCCGTTTGAAATTTTTCATAATCAAGCGTTGTCGTTCCTTGTCATACTTGACAATATCCCCGGTAAAGCTACGTTCACCATAAATAACATGGATAGCAGCCTTCTTTTGAATGGCCAGCTCAAGATACTCTTGAATCTCTTCTCTGGTTGCAGGCTCCATAGGCTTTGGTTGGGATCTGTAAACCAGAAAATCATTGATACGGTCGAAAATGGATTCCAAAAACCTCTTCATGGCAATATCCTTTCAAACTTGCTATAATCATCTTATACAATTTTTATAAAAATGACAAGTGTTTGCGAACAAATAAGTGAAGGAGGTAACAAATGGCAGAATTTACATTTGAAATCGAAGAAAAACTCTTGGTCCTATCTGAGAATGATAAGGGCTGGACCAAGGAGCTTAATCGTGTGTCCTTTAACGGGGCACCAGCCAAATATGACATCCGCACTTGGAGTCCCGACCATACCAAGATGGGCAAGGGCATTACCCTCAGCAATGAAGAATTTCAAGTCATGCTGGATGCATTTACCAATTAGTAAGATGAGGAGCCTAAGCGATTAGGTTCCTTTTTCTCATAACTGGTTGGAGGAGTTTGTGTGCCACTGTGGCGAGGGAAATTTTTGCTAAATCAGGCAGGATGAAGGGCAGGACTGTCCAGACAAGTGTATCTGTCCAGCTAGCACCGCTGACCAGTTTGAATACTAAACATCCCAGTCCAAAGCAAGTAGCGGTTCCCAGCAGACAAGCCAGAAAGACCTGGAATGGAGAACTATTATTTGTCGTCAAGCTGGATGTGATAGCCGCGTAGGCCAAAAAGCCCCAGAGAAATCCAGCAGTCGGTCCGAAAAGATTGGCCACTCCACTTGACAATCCTGCGAATACAGGCAGTCCAATGGCACCCAAGGTCAGATAAATTCCGACACTTGCCAGGGCCAGTTTCCTTGGGTAGAGGCAGGCAATCAGGGCGATAGCCAGGGTTTGGAGAGTAAAGGGAACAGGACCAATGGGAAGGCTGATTTGTGAAAGGGCTGCAATGAGGGCCGCACCGATTGCAGTGTAGACCAAATGGAGAGTTGATTCTTGTTTCATGGGATGGTTATCCTTTTATAATAATTGGTTAACAAAATTATAGTTTGATTTTCAAAGGAAGTCAATCCATTGACTATCAGCTGTCACAGTTATAGGAAAAATCTATAGCTATTCATAAAAAAGTTATATAAGCAAAAAACTATGTTTTTTAAGTAGACTGGTCCATTCTCATGCTACAATGGATAAAAATAAGAAAGCGAGACATCCTATGTCAGAATTATTAGCTATTTACCGTACCTTAAAAGCTAAAAAATGGGTGGATTTGACCCATCAAATCAATGAAAATAGTCCTCATTTCCCTGCCCTGCCTGCCTTGGAGAAGAAGACCTTGTTTGACCACAAGGACGGATTTTTCGTAGAGCAGTTCACGGTCGTTGGCCAGTATGGTACCCATATCGACCCGCCTGTTCACTTTGTGGAGGGGGCTCGTTATTTGGACGAGATTGACTTGAAAGATTTGCTCCTGCCTCTTTATGTTATCGATAAGTCGCAGGCAGTTGCAGCAAATCCAGATTACCAAATCACCAAGCAGGATATTTTGGATTTTGAAGAGGAACATGGTCCTATTGCAGAGGAGTCTTTTGTTGCCTTCCGTTCAGACTGGTCTAAACGCTGGCCAAGCCAGGATGCCATCCGAAATTTGGATGAAAATGGAGTGCAACATACCCCAGGTTGGAGCCATGATGCCTTGGAGTATCTGATTGAGGAACGCAAGGTCAAGGCCGTTGGTCATGAGACCCTGGATACAGACTCAGGAGTGTCAGCAGCAGAGAATGGTGGTAGCCTTCCAGAGGAATACTATCTTCTGTCAAAAGACATTTACCAGGTAGAAGTCCTCAACAATCTTGATCAGGTTCCAGCGACGGGGAGCTTGATCTCCATCGCCTTTCCACATTGGGAAAAGGGCTCGGGTTCACCAGTTAGAGCCATTGCTATTTTGCCATAAGATGATAAAACGCCCAGATGAAAGTCTGAGCGTTTTTATGAAATTTCTATCGCATGGTGACAAATTCTTCTGAGCCAGTTGGGTGGATGGCCACAACGGCGTCAAATTGTTCCTTGCTAGCTCCCATTTTGATAGCAACTGAGAAACCTTGGATCATCTCGTCGACACCGTAGCCGATACCGTGGAGGCCGACCACTCGTTCTTCAGGACCAACGGTGACTAGTTTCATCTTGGTCAGCTGGCGGTTGTCTGCCATGGCTGTGTACATAGAGGTAAAGGCTGAAGTGTAGCACTTGACTTGGTCCGCACCGTATTGAACAAGGGCCTGGTCTTCTGTTAATCCGACCGTACCGATAGCTGGGTGGGAGAAGACAACAGTTGGAATGTCTGTGTAGTCCATTTTGGCATCTGTTTTACCGTTGAATAAGCGTTCCGATAGGAGCCGTCCAGCCTTGATAGCAACGGGTGTCAACTCTTTTTCACCCGTCACGTCGCCCAAGGCATAGATGCCAGGAACCACTGTTTCTTGGTATTGGTTGACTTCGATGTGGCCCGATTTTGTTAGTGTCACACCAGCAGCTTCTAGGTTAAGCTGGTCGGTATTTGGCTTGCGCCCAACAGCCCAGAGAACCTGGTCAGTAATGTGGGAAGTGCCGTCCTCAAAGAAGATTTGGATTTTTCCTTCTGGCGTTTTCTCCAGCTTGCTTGGCGTTTTATGGGTGTGAAGTGGGAGCTTAGTCCGCTCCATCTCTTCCATGAGGGCATCCGTAATGTAGGTATCGAAGTTACGCAATGGGCGGTCGCCGCGGACAAAGAGCTGGGCATCCACTCCCAAACCGTGTAGGACGCCAGCCACCTCAACGGCAATATAGCCAGCGCCGATAACAGCGACAGACTCTGGCAATTCTTCCCAGGCAAAGAAGTCGTCGGACACGACACCCAATTCAGCACCTGGAATGGCGGGAATAACTGGAAGACCACCAGTAGCGATGACAATGTGTTTGGCTTTGATTCGCTCACCATTGACCTCGACCGTATGGCTATCTACAAATTTAGCAAAACCTTGAATGACCTCAACCTGATTGTTTTTGAAGGTATTGCCATAAGAGGAACGAGAACGCTCGATATAGGCCTCACGGTTCTGACGCAGGGTTGCGAAGTCGAAGTGAACGTCCTGGCTGGTGAAGCCGTATTCTGGTCCATAAGTGTGAATGGCTTCAGCTACTTGAGAACCGTACCACATGATTTTTTTAGGAACACAGCCTAGATTGACACAGGTTCCACCGATATAGCTGCCTTCAATAACGGCAGCCTTGGCACCATACATAGCCGCTCGATTCATAGTGGCAATACCACCACTTCCTCCACCAATGCTGATAATATCAAATTCTCTCATTTTCTTCCTCCAAAGATTTCTTGACTACATTCTACCCTTTTTTTATCTTTCAATCAAAAATCCGCTACGTCTATCGTGAAACCTTGTTTAGGTTTTTCTTACTATTATTTTGTAAAAATACTGGCCATACCTGCATGATTGATAGAAGCTATTTCTTACAAAAATGTAAGTGGGATAATTGACAAAAATATTATAAAATTAGTATGGAAAACACTTGCAAAAAACGATGTATAAGTGTATTATCTTTATAAGACAATTATTTTTGTAACATGTAAAGGAGACAGATATGTTTAAGTCCAAAAAAGCAAAAATTGCCCTTTTTTCTGGTCTTGGGGTTGCATCGGTAGCCCTGGTCGGTGGGGCCTTACTCTTCTCTAATGCCTTAGGTGGTTCAGGTAGCGCAGGTGAAGACTTTACATTACCCATGACCTACAGGGTGGTTCAGGAAGGTTCGATTGCTTCGTCGACCTTGTTGACGGGGACAGTGGCTGCGGGTGAAGAGCAGTTTGTCTATTATGACCCCTCTAAAGGCGATATCAGTGAATTTTACGTTGAACAGGGGAGCCAGGTAGAGGTTGGAACGGCCCTGCTTCGCTATGATGCTTATGAATTGCAAACGGCTCTTGATTCGGCTGTGCGCGGACGGGATAAGATTGGACGTCAAATATATGATGTGCAAAATGGTGGTCAGACCTTGCCAACAACAGGTGACCCAGCCTTGGATGGAGAAGCAGCGGCCTCTGCCCAACGTTCCATTGATTTGCAATTGGCGGATTTGAATGATGCCTATGCGGATGCCCAAGCGGCGGTAGACAAGGCGTGGACGGCCGTCAATGAAGCGACCGTTGCCAGCACCGTGTCAGGTACAGTTGTTGAGGTCAATAAGTCTGTTTCTAAGAGCTCAACCAATAGCCAGACAGTCATTCACATCGTCAACCAAAATAGCCTGCAGGTGACAGGTCAGCTTACAGAATATGATTTGGCCAATATCAAGGTTGACCAAGAAGTGAAATTAAGCACTAAAGTCTATCCAGAACAGACCTGGACTGGTAAAATTTCCTATATTTCAAACTATCCAGCCAATGATCAAACTGCGGTAGCAGTACCGGGTGGCGGCGGATCTGGCGGTGGTGCCAAGTATCCTTTCAAAGTGACTTTGACTAGCGATATTGGCGACCTCAAACAAGGTTTCACTGTCAATATGGAAGTGGTCAACACCAGCAAAAATATCTTGGTCCCTGTGACAGCTGTTGTCTATGAGGATGATAAGACCTTTGTTTGGACATTGGTAGATGGTAAGGCTAAAAAAGTAGAGGTGACTCTGGGTAATGCAGATGCTCTTAACCAGGAAGTAACCAAGGGCTTGTCTGTAGGTGACCATGTCATTGTCCTCCCAGATTTTGACTTACAAGAGGGTCAAGAGGTAGAAGCCGATGAAGAACCAGCTAATTAAACTCACACAAATCAACAAATCCTATAAAAACGGCGACCAGGAGTTGCGAGTTCTCAAGGATATTGATTTGGAAGTCGAAGAAGGAGAATTTCTAGCCATTATGGGACCGTCTGGGTCTGGTAAATCCACTCTCATGAACATTATTGGTTTGCTGGACAGGTCTAGTTCTGGCAACTATTGGCTAGAAGGCGAGGAAGTCAGCCAGTTATCGGAGAAAAAGTTGGCCCAGGTCCGCAATGACCAAATCGGTTTTGTCTTCCAACAATTCTTCCTCCTTGCCAAGCTCAACGCCTTGCAGAATGTGGAGTTACCCCTGATTTATGCAGGAGTACCGTCCAACCAACGTAAGAAAAAGGCCAAACGTTACCTAGAAAAAGTTGAATTGGCAGAACGTATGGACCACCTGCCGTCGGAATTGTCTGGAGGTCAAAAGCAACGGGTGGCTATTGCGCGTGCCTTGGTCAATAGCCCAGCCATTATCTTGGCGGATGAGCCGACGGGGGCCCTGGATACCAAGACTGGCCAGCAGATTATGGAGCTTTTGACTGAGCTCAACAATGAAGGTAAGACCATTATCATGGTCACCCACGAGCCAGAGATTGCCGCCTATGCCAAGCGGAAAATAGTTCTTCGGGACGGGATTATCACTGAGGATAGAAGAAGGGAGGAGGCTTAATGGAAAATTGGAAATTTGCCTTAAAATCAATCCTAGCCCACAAGATGCGCTCCCTCCTCACCATGCTGGGAATCATTATCGGTGTGGCTGCTGTTGTTATCATCATGGCTCTAGGTGAAGGTCTACAGAAATCCATGGAGAAGGCCCTGGCTGGGGAGCAAAATAATGTCTCTGTCCATTTTTCTCCTTATGTAAATTTAGAAGAGGTTTCGTCGGGTTTATTTAATGCTGGCTTCACTGGGGAAATGTCTATGGAAGAAGAGCCTGACTTGACCCATAGCATGTTGCAAGGACTTCTGGAAATTGATGGTATAAGCAACTACTATATCAATTTGAGTAATATGGGAACAATAGAAGCCGGTAACAAATCAGCTGATAATGTGACCATCAATGGGGTCAGCCATTCCTATTTTGATGTCAAAAATCTAGAAATTTTGGCAGGACGCAAGTTCACTCCTAATGACTATAGTCGCTTTGCTCGCATTATCATGCTGGATGTCAATCTGGCTGAAAAACTGTTTGGCTCCATGGAAGCCTCCCTCAACCAGACGGTTTCTCTCAATGGCAATGCCTATCTAGTTATCGGTGTTTACAAGGAGCCCAATGCTGGCACGGCCATGTTTGGGATGAACTCAGGCGGTAATGCCATTATGGCCAATACCCAGGTTGCTGCAGAGATGGGCATGAAAGAAAATTCTGGACTCTATGTCTATGTCGAAGACGTGACCAGGGTCACAGAGGTTGGTCAGGCTGCTGCGGACTATCTGACTAGGGTTTCTGGTCTAAAAGAGGCTCGCTATGATATTTTTGACATGTCTGCGATGATTGAAAGTTTCAAGAGTGAGCTAGGTATTGTGACCACCTTTATAGGTGCGGTTGCAGGTATCTCCCTCTTGGTCGGCGGTATCGGCGTGATGAACATTATGCTGGTATCCGTGACCGAGCGGACACGGGAAATCGGTCTGCGGAAGGCACTGGGAGCGACTCGTGCCAATATCTTGAGTCAGTTCTTGATTGAGGCTATGGTCTTGACCACTCTGGGCGGTGCCATTGGTCTCTTAATCGCCCAAACGACTGTCGTTTTGCTCAATATCAGCAAGGTCATGGGTCAGGGTATGTCCGCCGTCATCTCTATCCCAGTGGTTCTGGGGAGTCTCGCCTTCTCAGCCCTAGTTGGTATCATCTTCGGTGTCCTCCCAGCAAATAAGGCTTCTAAATTGGATCCAATTGAAGCACTGCGATATGAATAACATTCAAAACGATTAGGTTTTTCCTAGTCGTTTTTCTGTGAGCAAACGGCTTGACATTATCACTAGTTAAAGATAAAATAAGGACATCATTCAGATTAAAGGAGTAACATCATGGTAGAATTAGGTATTTCAACATTTGGCGAAACAACCCCCCTTGAAAAGACAGGAGAAACGTACAGCCACGACGAGCGCATTCGTCAGCTGGTCAAAGAGATTGAACTGGCAGACCAGGTTGGCCTGGATGTCTATGGGATTGGGGAGCATCACCGCGAAGATTTTGCGGTCTCTGCACCTGAAATTGTCCTGGCAGCAGGTGCTGTCAATACCAAGCATATCAAACTGACATCAGCAGTTTCGATTCTTTCCTCTATGGATCCAGTCCGCCTCTATCAGCAGTACACCACCATTGATGCTTTGTCAAATGGTAGAGCGGAAATCATGGCTGGCCGTGGTTCCTTTACGGAGTCCTTCCCCTTGTTTGGTTATGATTTGCATGACTATGAAGAACTGTTCGATGAAAAATTGGATATGCTTTTAGAGATTGACAAAGCTACCAACTTGACTTGGGGTGGTAAATTCACCCAGTCGGTGGACAATAAGCCTGTTTATCCGCGACCTGTTCAGGAAGATTTTCCTATCTGGGTAGCGACTGGCGGTAATGTCGAGTCAACCATCAAGATTGCCCAAAAAGGCCTGCCAATCGTTTATGCAGTCATTGGAGCAGGGGCTCATCGTTTCAAACCGCTGGTAGATGCCTACCGCAAGGTGGCTCGCAATTCCGGTCACTCACCTGAGAAAACTAAGGTTGCAGCCCATTCTTGGGGCTGGATTGCTGATGACCATGACAAGGCTGTTGAGGAATACTTCCACCCAACTAAAGTGGTCACTAACAATATCGCAAAGGACCGGCCACACTGGTCTGAAATGACCAAGGCCCAATACCTCTATTCTTTGACAGATGAAGGAGCAAGCATTGTTGGCGATCCACAGCACGTCGCTGCAAAAATTATCCAAACTATCGAAACCTTGGATTTGGAGCGTTTCTTCCTCCACTTGCCAATCGGCTCTATGCCACATGAGGATGTCCTCCGTGCTATCGAGCTTTATGGTAAAGAAGTCGCACCGATTGTGCGAGAATATTTTGCTAAAAAAGAAGAAGCTGAAAAGTAAATTTGCCCTCACTGAAAGGCTGGTATTCGCCAGCCTTTTTATCTGTCCATTTTAGGAAAAAATGGTGTATAATAGATGCAGAAATAGATGTTTGAGGGTGCAAAATGGAAAATTTACAGGAATATGTAGCGTTTGATTTGGAATTTAATGCGGCCAACGGTGCTTATCAGCTAATCCAGCTGTCGGCAGTTAAGTTTGTCAACCATGAGGAAGTGGACCAGTTCGACAGCTATGTTTACACAGATATTCCCCTCCAGTCCTTTATCAACGGTTTGACAGGTATCACCGCAGAGAAGATTAAAACTGCCCCTAAAATAGAGACAGTTTTAGCAGATTTTCAGGCCTTTGTGGGACAAGCAGCCCTCAGCGGTTACAATGCTATGAAGTCTGATCTACCTATTCTGGCAGAAAATGGTCTGGATTTGAAGGACCAGTACCAGGTTGACCTCTATGAAGAGGCCTTGGAGCGTCGGTCAACAGACTTAAACAGTATCGTCAATCTCAAGCTGACCTCAGTGGCGGACTATCTGGGTGTCAAGGGACGAGGGCACAATAGCCTAGAAGATGCTCGTATGACCGCCCAGGTATATGAGAAATTTTTAGAGTTTGATGAAAACCAACAGATGCTAGGTCAGCAAGAAGTCGTGACCAACAATCCCTTTGCCGGACTAGGAAATTTGTTTGATTAGAAGAGAAAATGAGCTACAGCAATGAAACTGTAACTCATTTTTTTGATTTTCTAGTTGGAATTGGTGTGAAGCTATAAATTTGCGTTCAGCTAGAGCATATTTCAATTAGGGAGTCCAATAGTCCAGTGGACTATTGGAGCCAATCGCTGAGAAATAAGAGAGCGATTGGAATTGATATGAGTCCCTAAAACTGCACTCATCTCAAACTTACTTCATCGTAGGGAAAAGAAGTACATCCCGAATGGTTGTTGTATCTGTTAAGAGCATGCAGAGGCGGTCGATACCGATTCCAAGTCCACCTGTTGGTGGCATACCGTATTCGAGGGCTTCAATGTAGTCATAGTCCACACCTGTTGCTTCGTCGTCACCCAATTCTTTGGCTTTAGCTTGGGCTTCAAAGCGTTCCAATTGGTCGATTGGGTCGTTCAATTCTGTAAAGGCATTTCCGTATTCCTTGGTCATGATGAAGAGCTCGAAGCGGTCTGTGAAGCGTGGGTCTTCATCGTTTTTTTTAGCCAATGGAGATACGGCTACTGGGTGACCATAGACAAAGGTTGGTTGGATAAGAGTTGCTTCAACGTATTCTTCAAAGAAGCTGTTGATGATTTGACCAACTTCTGTATGGTGTTTTTCCACAGGGACCTTGTGCTCAGCTGCAAGGGCTTTTGCTTCCTCGAAGCTCATCTCTTGCCAGAAGTCCACGCCAGTTTGTTCCTTAATAGCATCGACCATGTGGATACGCTTGAATGGCTCGTGGATGTTAATGACAGTATCTTGGTAGGTCACAGGACCATCACCGACAACTGCCTTGGCAGTGTGCTGGATAATGCCTTCGGTCAAGTCCATGATGTCCAAGTAATCCGCATAGGCTTGGTAAACCTCAATGGAAGTGAACTCAGGGTTGTGGGTCGCATCCATACCTTCGTTACGGAAGATACGGCCGATTTCATAGACGCGTTCCATACCGCCGACGATCAAGCGTTTGAGGTGGAGTTCTGTCGCGATACGAAGGACCATATCAATGTTTTGGGCATTGTGGTGGGTGATGAATGGACGAGCCGCTGCACCACCAGCTTCGTTGTGAAGGACAGGTGTTTCCACCTCCAAGAAACCAAGTCCGTCAAGGTAACGGCGGATTTCTGAGATGATTTTTGAGCGGGTTACAAAACGGTCAAAGCTCTCACGGTTGGTAATCAAGTCCAAATAACGCTTGCGGTAGCGGGTCTCGATGTCTGTCAAACCGTGGAATTTTTCTGGCAATGGGCGGAGCGCTTTAGACAAGTGAGTCAATTTGCGAGCATGGATAGACAACTCACCAACATTTGTCTTGAAAACATCTCCCTCGACACCGATAAAGTCACCAAGGTCTGCTTTTTTGAAGATTTCATAATTTTCTTCGCCAACATCATCCTTACGAACGTAGATCTGAATCTGGCCTTCGCGGTCTTGAATGTGAGCAAAACCTGCCTTACCCTTACCGCGTTTGGTCATGATACGACCAGCGATAATAGCCGTTTGACCCAGCTCTTCCAATTCTTCTTTTGATTTGTCTTCGTATTGGGCTTTCAATTCAGCTGAGTTGGCAGAACGCTCAAAACGTTTACCAAATGGGTCAATTCCCTGTTCAGCAAGAGCCGTCATTTTCTCACGACGGACAATCTGTTGGTCATTTAATTCTTCAAAATGTTCAGTTGACATAAAATTTTCATTCCTCCAAAGTCTGTTCCTTCTATTTTATCATAGAATAGGGAAAAAATCAGCAGGAAATAGCCAGGGAAACAAAAAAACAGCAGATTTCTCTACTGTTTATAAGATGTATCATTCCAGCAAATTTCCATAAAATGCTCAATATCAAACGTTTCAAGAATAGTCACGGAGGCATTGTCCAAGCCACCGCGAGAGCAAACCTCGTGGGCAGGATAGCCCAGCAGCGTCATGATTCCAGCGACTAAGATTGAACCATGTGACACGATGAGAACAGTTGATAGCTGGGAATCTTCCAGATTTTTGACAAAATCGACTAAACGTTGACGGACTTGATAAACAGTTTCTTTTCAAGTCCTCATAGGATTGAGCCAGGAGGGCAGAGTCGCAAGAATAACCCTGAAATCGACCTTCCAGATTCCACTCGGTCTTGCCGTGGCGGATAAAGTAAATCCTCATGCTAGTCTCCCTCGGTCAAATCGGAAAAACTAGCCTTGACAAAATCAGCCAGGATCCGACTATCAATGCCGATGGAACGGCCCACTTCACCAGCAGAGACAATCATGTAGCCCGTTTCCAGTGCTGACTGGTCTATGTAGATAGGAAAATTGTGCTTTTGCCGGATACCGACAGGGTTGTTGGCACCGTGGACATAGCCGGTCGTCTTTTCCAGATCCTTTTGTGGAATCATGGTGACCTTCTTGTTGCCAGAGACCTTGGCCAATTTCTTTTCGGACAGGTGCTCGGTAATGGGAACAATTCCGATAATGGGCCCTGTCTTATCACCTTTTAGGGCCAGGGTTTTGTAGATTTGTTCCATTTGGATACCTTCAGGTACCTTGCCTTCAAGGGCATTGATGAACAGACTGTCGTGGGCAATTTTGGCCTTGTCCAGAATCTGGTCGACCAAGGTTTTCTTGATTTTTTCTTTCTTTGCCATAGGATGACCTCCTACTTGTATTTTTCCTCGAGTTTGCTCATCCAAAGGCCAAGCCAGGCACCAAGAACAAAGAGGACAAGGGCAGCAAGCCAGGTTCCGATGCCAGCTCCAGCATAGGAAATGGCTTCCTCATTGCCAGCTTGTGGGATAAGGATGAGAATGGTAGATGAAGCGACGATACCGATGATAAAGTGGTAAACGCGGGAGTGGTAGACCTTGAGAGCATGGTCCATGGCTTTAGAAAATGCCACCATAGCTAGGGCCCCACCGATAGCGATAGGCAGAAAAGTGCCAAGCAGGTCCAGGGACTTGAATCCATTGAGCATAGGCGCGTAAATCCCTAAAATCAAAAGCAAGTTAGACGGGCTGAGCCCAGGTACCAAAATCCCCAGAGCAATCAGAGCACCAGCCAAGACAAAACTAGCAAAGCTAGCTGGCAGGGTTCCGACCAAACTGTTCAAATTGTAGAGCAAAAGACCAGAGATGATAAAGGTTGCAACCAGCCAAATCCAGTCAATGCTGTCACGCTGGCTCTTTTGAGTAGATTCCTTGAGCAGGCTAGGAATGGTTCCTACAATGGCACCGGCAAAGGCCCAGAGAACGGGTACCTGGAAGTGCTTGAGCAGGAATTCAACCGGAAAGGAGAAGAGGGCAATACCCAAAATTCCCCCGATTCCAACAGGGATAAAATAGAGCAAATTTTCCTTGAAATCCTTGCGAATATTGGCTAAAAAGCTGATGAGCCGCTCATAGATGCCCAAAATCGCAGCCAATACACCACCAGAAACACCGGGCAAAATAAATCCAAGGGCGATAATCATTCCCTTGATAATTCTTGAAATCCAAGATGACATAAATTCCTCCAAAATTATGTAATGGACCCATTATAGCACATAGACCGAATTTCGTCGAAAAAAGCCTGCCAAAACGGACAGACTTAGGATGATTTTACCTTAAAGAAGGCAGGTCTTGATTTGTAGAGAACAATCAACAGACCTGCTGCAATCAGGGTCGATGGCAGAATATAGCTGAGATTGTATTGAAGAGAGTAGAGCCAGACAGGCATACCAGGTGTAGCGTAGTCAGCATAGAAGATGATTCCGGCCAGGAAGTTGGCTAGGAAACGAATGCTGCCTCCATGTAGACTGGCTAGTCCAATCCAGCTGATTGCACTTGTGCTGGTCTTACTGGCTTTAAAAGGTCTTGTAAATAGCCCTGCCAACCCAATTCCAGCATAGGATAGGGCGTAATCCAGAAAGACCTGGAAGGGATTGAGGAAGTAGCCGCCGTAGAAGAGTTGGATGGTACCGACAATTCCACCTGCTAGCACACCGATAGCCAGGCCATGTCTGAGTGCCAGAAAGAGAATGGGCAGCATGACCAAGGAAACCGATCCACCTTGAGGCATAGTGAAGAGCGGTAGTTTGTCAAAGACCAGGGCAATGGCAGAGAAGATGGCTACTTCAGCTAGGGTACGTAATTTAGTATGGGACATAAAAACCTCCTTTATGGTTGCAATGAAAGGAGGTTTGGTTTTTTATGCTATCCATAAAACACAATCCCTACGCTAGTCTTACCTAGATCAGGTTCGAGGATTTCGCAGATGCGATCTCAGCCGAAGCACTCCTTTGTGAAATTATTTAGTTGTTACTCAGGAACGGTAAAGAGCTTTTGATAGACCTCGTTAGGGTCTTTTAAGCTAGTGATGAGGTTGAGGTCCAGATGGTATTTAAAGCCATTCAAGTAACCTCGTGAAGTATATTGGTGAAGGTCGTAGGGCAAATCAGTGTTGGGAGCGGCATTGTAGTAACCCGAGTCCGTCCCATAGGTTGGAATCCACAGGGCATCAAACTTATCTACTGTGATGCTATGTTCATCCATAAAATAGGTGCCAATATAGAGTCCAATATTTTTAGCACCAAGGTCTACCAACTCCTGTCTAAAAGCCTCGACGCCGGCATCCATATCGCCCATGGTCTTTTCCTCAACGTCCATCCAATAGAAGGTTGGCTTGTAAGGCGAAGACAGCTTGTAGAAGGATTGGGCTTCTTTTTTCATGGCTTCTATAGAATTTCCTGTCACATAAGCATAGACAGCGATGGGAACTCCCCGCTTTTGAAATTCTTCAATATGCTGCTTATAGGACTTGTCAATTCCATTTTTATCGGTGGCAGAGTTTTCTTTCTTTGTATGGGAACCACTCTGAATCCGGATAATAGCTCCAGAAATCTGTTCGCTGAGCGTATCGTAGTCGATATCCTCAGGTCGTTGCCATGCGGAAACGTCAATGATTGGCTTCATTTCTAAAGCATTCTCTATGACATAGGTAGAGCTTGCGCTTGTGATCTTCTTTGCTTCTTTTTCTATTTGGGCTTCTTGAATTGCTGCCGCCCGTTTTTCAGCTTGGATAGCCATGGTCCGAGTCAAGAGAATCAAGGAAGTGAATAGAGCAAAGAAAACAATCACAATGATAGGTTTAATTCTCTTTCTCATCTTTTTTATTTTAACTCAAAGATCTGGAAAAATCAAAAAAAATAGTCTCATTTATGCAGGAAATAGCTAACTTTCATCCGCTTGACATATCCTGGCTATTGGGGTATGCTACTAATGGATATAAGAACCTGTCATTAAAGGGCGGAACCTTTCTCCGTTGCGAATTTGTCCAACAAGTTTCTTGCATGAGAATACAGGTCCTAAAAATGAAGTAGGAGTTGCATGACTACCCAGAAAATTAGTAGAATTGCTATCTTAGCCAGCGTTTGCATAGCACTTCGATTTGCCTTTTTTCCTTTTGCTAATATCAAGCCCATTACAGCTATATTTTTAGTCTCCAGCCTTTTTTTGCCCATGGCAGATGCTTTCCTCATCATGGCTTTGACCATGTTTGGGACGGCTATTTATATGGGGTTTGGGATAGTTGTTTTGTGGCAGATTCTCAGTTTTGCAGCTATCATGCTAGTGTGGAAATGGGTATGGTCCGGCCTGCGGTTGAGCTCTTGGAATTCAGTCCTCATACCTATGTTGTTAGCTGCTGTAGTCACTTTTCTATATGGATTGGTCATTAGTCTTCTGTCAGCCCTACAATTTGGGGTCAATCCATGGGTCTATTGGCTAAATGGCTTGAGTTTTGATGTGGCCCATGCAGTATCAACTGCCTTATTTTACCCAATTATTGACGGGATTTTTCGGAGGTTTATAAAATGAAACGGTTACTAAGAATTTGTGTTAGTGTCCTATCTGTCTTGGTTTTGCTAGGGTGTTCGACAACGAGTAACCAGCCTACAGCTAGCAGTCAGGTAGAGGAAACCAGTCAGCTACTTGAGGCCACTTTGAGGATTACGACTGATGGTCAGAATTCTACCGAAAATGTCCGATTTGAAGCTGGTGATTCTGTCATGGATGTCCTGGAAGAGTACTACGATATCGAGGAAGAAAACGGCATGGTTACGGTCATCGACGGAAAAAGTCAGGATCCAGCCAGCAATACCTACTGGATGTATAAGGTCAATGGTAGCTTGGCAGAAAAAGGTGCTGCAGAACAAATTCTACAAGAAGGCGACGATGTTGAATTCTACCTTGAAAGCTTTCAATAAACTCAAATAGCTAGAGCACTTAAACAAACTAGGTCAGAGGATTGCCTCTGGCTTTTTATATGCTTTGAAAAACAAATTATAGTTGTGAAAATGGTCAATTGACATTCCTGATTTTGCAGAGAAATAGGCCAGTATATTTTATTAAAATTGAGTGAACAGAATAATGTTCCTTATTTTTGAATCTGCTTGGCTATTCTCTCGTTTTTTGATGAAACTATGCTATAATAGAAATAATATACAGCATAGAACTTGTTTTTTATAGGAGGACCAATGAAGATTGATAAACGGCATTTGCTGAACTATTCTATTCTCTTGCCCTATCTGATTCTTTCAGTGATTGGCTTGATTATTGTCTATTCAACAACCAGTGCCCTACAAATACAAAAGGGCGGAAATCCTTTTAGCATGGTCATTAGCCAGGGACTTTTCTGGATTCTGAGTTTGGTAGCCATGTCTATCATCTACCGGATGAAATTGACGGTCCTGAAGAAGAGGGGGCTGATTCGCTTATTTCTCCTCTTGGAAGTAGCCATGTTGGTCGCGTCGCATTTCTTTGATCCGGTCAATGGTGCCCACGGTTGGATTCGCTTGGGACCGGGGGGGATCATCGGTCTCCAACCGGCGGAATACTTGAAATTATTGATTGTCTGGTACCTGGCGGCACGATTTTCCGCTATGCAGAGGGATATCCAGGTTTATGATTACCAGGCCTTGATTAAGGGAAGCTGGATGCCCAAGGCCTTTAATGATTGGCGGATTGTCAGCCTGTTTTTCCTGGGGTTGGTAGCAAGCCTACCCGATTTGGGGAATGCTACGATTGTAGTTTTGATTATTTTGGTCATGGTAACGGTCAGTGGTGTGGCTTATCGCTGGTTCTCAACAGTCCTGATGGGCTTGGTCCTGGGAGCAACCATTTTGTTGGGCTCCATTCGGATTTTAGGGGTTGATTTGGTGGCACGGATTCCCGTCTTTGGCTATATTGCCCGTCGCTTCTCAGCCTACTTCAATCCCTTTGAAAACGCGACAGAATCAGGTTTGCAGCTGACCAATTCTTACTACGCCATGAGTAATGGCGGTTGGCTGGGCAGAGGCTTGGGAAATTCTATTGAGAAAAATGGCTATCTGCCAGAAGCCCATACAGACTTTGTCTTTTCCATTGTCATCGAAGAATTAGGCTTTGTCGGAGCCTCCCTGATTCTCGCCCTCTTATTCTTTTTGATATTGAGAATTATTGTGGTGGGTATCCGGGCTAGACGCCCCTTCAATTCCATGATGGCTTTGGGAGTAGCAGGGATGATGCTGATTCAGACCTTTGTCAATGTCGGTGGTATTTCCGGCTTGATTCCTGCTACGGGAGTGACCTTCCCCTTCCTATCACAAGGGGGGAATAGCTTGTTGGTTATTTCTATAGGAATTGCCTTTGTTTTAAATGTTGATGCAAATGAGAAACGGGAGCTCTGGGAAGAGGAAATAGAGCAGACCATGGCTAAAACAGAAAGTTAGGGAGAAATATGAAAATTCAGAAGTTAGAAAACTACAACAACAAGGATGCTATCAAGGAAGAAGTTGCTATCCTGACCACTATCCTTGAAGAGGTAGCTGGACAGATGATGTCTGCAGATACCTTTCAGAAGATTTTGGAGCTTTCTCAGCTCTCGCATGAGGATGACTACCAAGCCTTGATTGATATTATCGGCCAGTTAAATAATGACGAATTGGCTGTGATTTCTCGCTATTTCGCTGTCTTACCTCTCTTGATTAACATCTCTGAAGATGTGGACTTGGCCTATGAAATCAACCATCAGAATAATATTGGTCATGATTATCTAGGAAAAATGTCCACAATAATTGATATGGTGTCCAAACATGAAGATGCGGCTGAAATCCTTGAAAAACTCAATGTCGTTCCTGTCTTGACGGCCCACCCAACTCAGGTTCAACGCCAGTCCATGCTGGATTTGACCAAGCATATCCACGAATTGCTCCGTCGTTACCGCGATGTCAAATTGGGCTTGATGAACCGGACCAAGTGGGAAGACCAACTGCGTCTTTATATCGAAATCATCATGCAGACGGATATGACACGGGAGAAGAAACTCAAGGTTACCAATGAAATTACCAATGTCATGGAGTATTACAATTCCTCCTTCATTAAGGCAGTGACCAAGCTCCAAGGAGAGTACAAGCGTCTGGCTGCCGAGAAGGGCATTGAGTTGGATAATCCGCGTCCTATTACCATGGGTATGTGGATTGGTGGTGATCGTGACGGAAACCCATTTGTGACGGCCGAAACCTTGAAATTATCAGCCCTGACCCAGTGCCAAGTGATTATGAACTATTACGATGAGCAGCTTTACAAGCTCTACCGTAATTTCTCACTGTCGACCACTATTGTCAAGGTCAGTCCGGCAGTTCAGCAATTGGCTGATTTGTCACAGGATCAGTCTGTCTATCGTGAAAACGAACCCTACCGCCGTGCCTTCCATTATATCCAGATGAAGTTGGCAAACACGCGTGATTACCTCGTGCACAACAAACCAACTGATGATCGCTATGAAAACGTTGCTGCTTTCAAGGCTGACCTGCTGGCTATCAAGAAATCCCTGAAAGAAAATAAAACAGCGGCACTGATTAAGGGAGATTTGACAGAGATTTTAGAAGCGATTGAAGCCTTCGGCTTCTACTTGGCCAGCATCGACATGCGTCAGGATTCATCTATCTTAGAAGCAAGTGTAGCAGAGCTCCTAGCATCTGCACGGATCGTTGAAGATTATTCAAGCCTGTCAGAAGAGGCTAAGTGCCATGTGCTCCTCAAACAATTGGAAACAGACCCACGCATCCTGTCAGCAACCCATGTAGCCAAGTCAGAGCAGTTGGAAAAAGAGTTGGCAATCTTTGCTACAGCGCGTGAACTCAAGGATAAGCTAGGTGAAGAGGTCATCAAACAGCACATCATTTCCCACTCAGAGAGCGTATCAGACTTGCTAGAATTGGCAGTCTTGCTCAAGGAGGTTGGTCTGGTTGATGTCGACAAGGCCCGTGTTCAGATTGTTCCACTCTTTGAAACCATTGAAGATTTGGACAATGCTGCTGCTACCATGCGTGATTATCTGAAATTAGACCTGACCAAACGCTGGATTGCTGGCAATAAATATTACCAGGAAATCATGTTGGGCTATTCGGATTCCAATAAAGACGGTGGTTATCTGTCATCAGGCTGGACCCTCTACAAGGCCCAGAATGAATTGACCCAAATCGGTCAAGAAAATGGTGTCAAGATTACCTTCTTCCATGGCCGCGGTGGTACGGTTGGTCGTGGTGGTGGTCCATCATATGATGCCATTACCTCCCAGCCATTCGGTTCTATCAAAGACTGTATCCGTTTGACCGAGCAGGGCGAGGTGATTGGTAATAAATATGGTAACAAGGACGCAGCTTACTACAATTTGGAAATGCTGGTGTCTGCAACGCTGGATCGTATGGTAACGCAGATGATTACGGATCCGGATGAAATTGGTGGCTACCGTGAAACCATGGATGAGATTGTGGCGGATAGCTATACTATTTACCGCGACCTGGTCTTCAATAATCCTCATTTCTACGATTACTTCTTTGCCGCGACGCCAATCCGTGAGATTTCCAGTTTGAATATCGGTTCTCGTCCAGCAGCCCGTAAGACCATTACCGAAATCGGTGGGCTCCGTGCCATTCCTTGGGTATTCTCTTGGTCACAAAACCGTGTCATGCTGCCAGGTTGGTATGGTGTTGGTTCTAGTTTCAAACGCTATATTGACAAGGCGCCTGAAAATCTAGCTAAACTACAAAAAATGTACGAGAGCTGGCCTTTCTTCCGTTCACTCTTGTCAAATGTAGACATGGTCTTATCTAAGTCCAACATGAACATCGCCTTTGAATACGCCAAAATGTGTGAGACAGAGGAAGTTCGTAATATCTTCCATGCCATTTTAGATGAGTGGCAACTGACTAAAGACATGATTTTGTCTATTGAGCAACATGAAGAGTTGCTAGACGAACTGCCTTTCCTCAAGGCCAGTCTGGACTACCGCATGCCTTACTTCAATATTCTTAACTATATCCAAATTGAGCTCATTAACCGCCTCCGTCGTGGGGAGCTCAGCAAAGAGCAGGAAAGCCTGATTCACATCACCATCAACGGTGTGGCGACAGGCCTCCGAAATTCAGGATAAGAGACGAAAACAACTTCTGCGGAGGTTGTTTTTTGCTTGTCAAAAAATGTATAATGGATATAGAAAAGTTGTGTAACCGATTGCAGATTCATTCGTTATATTAGTGAAGGGAGGGGAGCAGTATCAAACTAGATGATTATGAAAAAGAAGTCATTGCTATAGCTGAGGAAATTTCCTACTATCTGCAACAGTCAGGCGCCAATCCTGCAGATAGCCAGGATATTGCCCAGGATGTTCTGGTCAAAATTCTCACCTCCGATATTGTCCTTCCTTTCGAGAAACTCAGGGCCTGGCTCTATCGATCGGCTGTCCGAGCTTACATTGACAAATACAGGCGGGACAAATATTATCATGACATCTTACAGAAGGAATTTTTCCACCAAAATGGTTGGACAAAATTTGACGACAGGTCTTATGAGCCGCTCTATCGGGCAATAGCAGAGCTGCCGAGCAAGTATCAGCTAGTCTTGGACCTCTACTATTTTCAGGAGATGACAACCAAGGAGATTGCCAAAATTTTAGGTCAATCTCAAGGCTTAGTTAAAATCAATCTCCACAGAGGGCGGAAACAATTGGCCAAGACCTTGACAGAAAAGGGGTATCACTATGAAGACTTTTGAAATTGTAACCAAGAAGAGTAGAAGGAAACACCTGCTAAAAACAATCAGCTTATCCCTGCTCATTGGTTTTGTTTTTCTTTTTATTGGTTCTTGGATGGTTAAAATGATTTACGGTGCACGCATTAATAGCGAGCGAGAACGGTACAATTTGCTGACAGAAATCGCCTATCCCAACATTCGCCATGACGGGATAAAAATACAAGAAACGGGATTTCTTTCAGGTAAAATCTACTATAATTTGAGCAAGGATATAGCTGGTGTCCCTATTTCTTTTGGTCAAAGGGAAGTCTACTTTACCCTCTTTAGTATGCACTATGACCCTACTCAGAACTCCCCAGGGGCTAGTTTAGATTTTCTCTATGATTATTCAAGCAATACCAAGCTTCCCACTTTTACGGAATGGGGAGAAAAGAATCAGCTCAAATATCTAAAGGACATGGACGGTCAGCTGGTAGAAGTTGCCATTCGATTTGATAAGAAGTACACACTGGGTCAGATTAAGCAGATGATCCCAGAAAATCTTAAGCAAAATTGGTACTGGATTGGGACCTGTCATAGGGACCGTACCTTGGTGACCCCGGATGAGCTGTTCGGCTTCAAAGAGCAGAGTCTGAGAAGTTTTCCAGCTGATATTCCAGCAGAACACCAGGTGGAGTTCAAGTCTGGTATTCAGATGATGAAGGAATATATTGAACTCTCAAAAAAAGATAAGGGAAGTTTTGACCGATTTCCTCTCAATGATGTAGAAGACTACATTGCTAAATTCGGCGATACAGACTTCACCAAGCAGGAGGAAATTGACAAGCTAGAATTTGCTGGTGTCATCCTGACAGGACCGGCAGAAAACTTTGTTTCCTTAGAAAATCAAACTTGGATTGCATCCTCAAGCATCGGTGCTTCCATCCAAAATCAGCCCTATTATCAGCTCTACATGGAATAAATCACAAAAAAAATAGAAAATGCTTGCATTTCTGCTACAATTTGATAGAATAGTAAGGTAAAGTTAGACCGTATTGCCTACTGTCTATCTATAAAATATATTTTATTGGAGGCTTTTACCAAAATGGCAAAAGAAAAATACGATCGTAGTAAACCCCACGTTAACATTGGTACAATTGGACACGTTGACCACGGTAAAACTACTTTGACTGCAGCTATCACAACTGTATTGGCACGTCGCTTGCCTTCATCAGTTAACCAACCAAAAGACTATGCGTCTATCGATGCTGCTCCAGAAGAACGCGAGCGCGGTATCACTATCAACACTGCACACGTTGAGTATGAAACTGAAAAACGTCACTATGCGCATATCGACGCTCCAGGACACGCGGACTACGTTAAAAACATGATCACTGGTGCTGCCCAAATGGACGGTGCAATCCTTGTAGTAGCTTCAACTGACGGTCCAATGCCACAAACTCGTGAGCACATCCTTCTTTCACGTCAGGTTGGTGTTAAACACCTTATCGTCTTCATGAACAAAGTTGACTTGGTTGACGATGAAGAATTGCTTGAGTTGGTTGAAATGGAAATCCGTGACCTTCTTTCAGAATACGATTTCCCAGGTGATGATCTTCCAGTTATCCAAGGTTCAGCTCTTAAAGCCCTTGAAGGTGACTCTAAGTACGAAGACATCGTTATGGAATTGATGAACACTGTTGATGAGTACATTCCAGAACCAGAACGCGACACTGATAAACCATTGTTGCTTCCAGTCGAGGACGTATTCTCAATCACTGGTCGTGGTACTGTAGCTTCAGGACGTATCGACCGTGGTACAGTTCGTGTCAACGACGAAATCGAAATCGTTGGTCTTCAAGAAGAAAAATCTAAAGCAGTTGTTACTGGTGTTGAAATGTTCCGTAAACAACTTGACGAAGGTCTTGCCGGCGATAACGTTGGTGTGCTTCTTCGTGGTGTTCAACGTGATGAAATCGAACGTGGTCAAGTTATCTCTAAACCAGGTTCTATCAACCCACACACTAAATTCAAAGGTGAAGTTTACATCCTTACTAAAGAAGAAGGTGGACGTCACACTCCATTCTTCGACAACTACCGTCCACAGTTCTACTTCCGTACAACTGACGTAACTGGTTCAATCAAATTGCCAGAAGGTACTGAAATGGTAATGCCTGGTGATAACGTAACTATCGACGTTGAATTGATCCACCCAATCGCCGTTGAACAAGGTACTACTTTCTCTATCCGTGAAGGTGGACGTACTGTTGGTTCAGGTATGGTTACAGAAATCGAAGCTTAATTCGATTACGTTCCCAGATATAACAATTATAGTCAGACAACTTAATTGGAACTCTCTGTCCTTGGACAGAGAGTTTTTCTGTAAGCATTCATAAAATGCACAGAAATTCTTTAATATTAGCAAAGTTTATGCTATAATGGACCTTGTA
Source organism: Streptococcus sp. P25B114 (assembly GCF_053010325.1). Classification (NCBI taxonomy): domain Bacteria; kingdom Bacillati; phylum Bacillota; class Bacilli; order Lactobacillales; family Streptococcaceae; genus Streptococcus; species Streptococcus sp. P25B114. The sequence goes on from NZ_JBRKNW010000003.1 coordinate 65,241, forward strand.
AAATAAAATAGAAGAGGTATGTGAAATGTCACGTAAACCAATCATTGCCGGTAACTGGAAAATGAACAAAAACCCTCAAGAAGCACAAGCTTTCGTTGAGGCAATTGCAGGTAAATTGCCAGCAGGCGACAAAATTGAAGCAGCTATCGCAGCTCCTGCTGTTGATTTGAACGCTCTTTTGTGGTTCGCTAAGAATTCTGAATTGAAAGTTGCTGCTCAAAACTGCTACTTTGAAGATGCTGGTGCCTTCACTGGTGAAACATCTCCAAAAGTATTGGCTGAAATGGGTGTTAACTATGTGGTTATTGGTCACTCAGAACGTCGTGATTACTTCCATGAAACAGATGAAGACATCAACAAGAAAGCACACGCTATCTTCCGTAATGGTTTGACACCAATCATCTGCTGTGGCGAGTCACTTGAAACATACGAAGCTGGTAAAGCAGTTGAATTTGTAGGTGCTCAAGTTTCTGCAGCTTTGAAAGACTTGACTGCTGAACAGGTAGCATCACTTGTGATTGCTTATGAGCCAATCTGGGCAATCGGTACTGGTAAATCAGCTACTAAAGACGATGCACAAAATATGTGTAAAGCAGTTCGTGACGTTGTTGCTGCTGACTTCGGTCAAGAAGTGGCTGACAAGGTTCGTGTTCAATATGGTGGTTCTGTAAACCCATCAAACGTTGCTGAATACATGGCGTGTCCAGACGTTGACGGTGCCCTCGTTGGTGGTGCGTCACTTGAAGCGGAAAGCTTCTTAGCATTATTAAATTTTTAATAAAATAAAAAATAGGATTTCCTACGACGTGATGGTGGGAAATCCTATTTTTATTATTTGGGTGTAATGTTGAATTTTCTTCGTAGAGAATTTGCCTTCGTCCCAAGAATATCATCAAGAATCTGTGATCTTAGAGTTAGGTAGCCGTAAGTAAGAACACCAATACCAGATAAGAGCACTAGTTTAATCAACATGGTTAGTTTTCCAGTACCGATTAGGAATAAATCCAGGCCAATTCTCCCAAGGAAGACAAGTGTTCCCATTAGGATTGTGGCAAATAGAACTTGGATAAGGTGTTTTATGAGTAGGCTTTGATCAAGTCCCACCAACTGGTGGATACGGCGATACATAAGAATGATGGCGGTTAAGGTAGCCAAACTAGTTGCTGCAAGTGGACCATTTGAATGAAATAGGTAGATGAATGGAATCTGTAAAATAAGTTTTACGATGAAACCAATAAGGAAGTAACTAATCGCTCGTTTGCCTTCGAAAAATGCTAATAGAGTTGGTGATAAAAGTCCATACACGGATAAGAATAATGTCTGAATTAGTGCATGGTTGAATAATTGCAGGGCGATCGATTCCGGTTGGGAATAGAAAATAGTATACAGTTCATTTGAAAGGAGCAGGGCACCAGTAAGAGCTGGGATGATGAATAGATTCATCAATTTTATATTGTGTTGCAATAAACTAGCAGAAGCTTCGTGATCTTTTTTCAAGAAATTAGCTGTTAAAAGTGGGATGCTAATACCACCTATTGAATTGACAATTGAAATTAAAATCATGACAATTTTATTGGGATTGGCCGACATATAGGAGTAGAGAACCATTAACCGTTTGACATCAAAGTTTGTTACGGATTCCATCACTCGTATATAGGTCATTTGATCAATCAACTGGTAGGCTTGGATAGCAGATCCGATAATGATAAATGGAATAGCTTCTTTAAAGGTTTCAATTACTAAGGATGTAACATCAATTTCCAATGTGGACGTTTTTGGTTTTTTTAGAAGGTGAAAAAGTCCTTCTTTTTTTAGGAAATAAAGCAATACGATAACACTGGCGACCATACCAATAAATGCTGCCAATGTTGATTGCATAACTGCAACTTTATAGTCTCCATTGCCCACCTGCATAATCATATATGTGGTCAGTAACATCCAGATGACGCGAATAATTTGTTCCCAAATTTGACTAAGTGCATTTGGTTTCAAATTGGCATAGCCCTGAAATATCCCACGAATCGTTGACATTGCTGGGAATACAAGGACTGAAAGGCATAGACTATGGAGAATTGGAACTAAATCGTGCCCGAGTCCCATACCTTCAGATAATAGTGGAGAAGTGAAGTACATCAAGGTGGAAAAGAAGAGGCCAGAGACAACCATTAGTTTCAAAAAGCCATTTATCAATGCTGCAATTGTTTCGGTTTGATTCTGTACACTGTAGCGCGCAATTTGTTTAGAAAGCGCGACATTTATACCTGATGTTGAAAAAAGTAGGATGGTTGCATAAATATTATAACCCATGGAAAAGAGGGCATTTGCTTCATTTGCAAATTGGCCCATCCAATAATACCATGGAATAATATACAGTGCTCCAAGTAATCTACTGATGAAATCACTGATAGTGGACCAAAATGTTCCACGTAGCATTTGATCTTTTTGTGTAAGCTGATTTTGTGTTTGTGTCATGTGTTTCTCAATTTTTTCTACTAAGAAGTTACGAGCGTCGCAAAAATTTTTTGATCAATTGATAGAACTGATACTTATAAGGTCTTGGAAGGTAGGTAAAAACGCCAGGAGTTCTCATGATATAGCCATTAAAATTCTGTTTAAAGCGAAGGACGCCGTCTTTTCCATCAAATAGGCCACTAAAACAGAGAAAATTATATGTATATATTCCTTTGGTTATTGCTTTCTTCATAACATACTCTTGCAAAAGTGTAGGAGCAGGGAATGAGCTGAATTCTGGATAGGATCCCCCATGAAGATAGTAAGCTTCTTTATCAAGATATACGAATAATCCAGCGGATAGGTAAGTTTCTTGATTGCCATATCGTTCTACCAGCCTCTCCGCTTCACTTAATTTTTTTTGCTGGGCTTCTATTTGTATTTGGAGAGTGTTTAATCTAGTTTTTAACTTTGATTTGTCAGGGGTCTCACTCAGCTGGGCTTCCACTGGTTTGATTTCAGCTTGCAATTGGTTTATAATTTCTGAAATTTTTTCTTTGTATTCTTGGAAATTAATAGTTGTTACAAGAAAATCAGCTCCCTCTTCTCCCCAAGTATCGAAAATAACTTTATAATATTCGAGATCCTTATCCTCGAATCCTTGACGTTTAGAAGTAGCGGATGTAATGGTATGAAATAAATCAAGTTCATCTCTTGAGATGCTTTTTATTTTAATACCTAGCTCATGCCCCTTTTTAGCTTGTCGAATACCATTTTTACTAAAGGATGCTGTAAGTGTATCAACAGTTACAGCAGATAGATCTTTCAGATAGTACCAGTCTCCACTATCAAATCCCTCTTGTAATCCTTGATGTTGATAGCCCAAATCAATTAAATCCTTGATGATTAGATCTCGTGGTTCGCAGGTTGGATTGCCATAACTATCAAAAGTTTGATAAGTTGTAAAGGGTTTTACTACTAGCTCGAGTACATTAAGTTTTTTGGCAAATTGTTTCAATTCCTGAAAGAAGTCTTTCAAATAACGAGGATCGGTAAAGACTGGACCGTTGTGTAATTCCATATGAAGCCCCCCTGCAATAGTGCTACTAAATAGAACACCGGAAACTTTCACATCTCCCTCAACCTCATAACCTACAATCTTGACGTCGTAGCCTCTTTTTGCTAAGTGGCGAGCCATTTGAGGAGATTGTTCATAGAATTGCAATTCTGCTTGTTGGATATGTTGGTAAAAAGTTTCTTCGGAAATTATTTTAAGATTCATGTTTCTCCTTTATTTACTTTCAGCAATAAAAATAGTAGAAAATAGATTAAGTCTTCTAAATATAGAAGTAAAATTTTTCTATTGTCTGTAGACTTATACAACATAAGGTCATTATTGTTTGAATTGATTAATTATTTTTAATAGGGGATTTAAATAGACTGTAAATCCACCGACGAATTGTTCCAGTTGACCATTAAATTGGCGTTTAAACTTGAAATTTCCTGAGCCAGATTGAGCTTGATCGGTTTCAATTGTTCCATAAAAGTTGTATCTTTCAAAATGATTTTCAAAAGCGTAAGTAATCATACTAGAATTTAAGAGGGTAGCACCACCGAAGTTAAGATATTGTTCATAATTGCCACCAACAAATGAAACTACTTCATTTCCATAAATGATAAATAGTATGGATGAGAGTGGCAGACTTTCTTGAGAAATAGATAAGTTTTCGAAGTTAGTTAGTCGATTGACCGCACTGTTTAATTTAGCAGTGGTGTCTAGAATGGCTCCCTTAACTTTTTTAGTCTGCTCTTTTGCTGATAAGTCATTGATAGTTTGTTGATGAATGGTAATTTGTTCTTTCAGTGAAGTGGTATACTCTTTGCAATCTAAATAAGCAAGGAGACAGACCGCTTTTTCCTGGAAATATTCTTTAAGTGGGAGTGCAACAGTCTATCCACAGACTGTTTAGCTCAACAACTAGAAATAAAGATTTGTTGCCGAACTCTGTATTGTTTGGTCATCTTTTTTCCTACTCCCTTGATTTTATTTGTAATTGCTTTTTTATTCTATTGTGTAACATCTTTCGATGCTATATAATTTGTCTTTCCAATTATTATGAGGAAAAATCAATGATTAAAACTAAAGCTGGGTTGGAAATTAGACTGGGGGAATTCGACTCATTAAGAAGAGTTCTATCACAGTTTTTGACTTAAACAGGAGATAGATTTTTATCCAGCCTCATGATTTTTGTATAGTAAATAGTCTCTCTTTAAGATGGTCCCTGATTTTTTTTATCAACCTTATAGTTTTATATCTGATTGGTCTAGGATAATAGAGGAAGGTTCCCATTTTCCGCACAATGTAGCCATTAAAATTTTGCTTAAAGCGAAGCACTCCATCGGAACCATCGAACTGACCGGTAATTCCTAGAAAGTTGTAAGAAGTGATACCGCGTTTAATAGCTTCCAACATGACATGCTCTTGAAGGAGAGCAGGTGCGTAAAATTTATTAAATTCTGGATAAGAGCCACTGAATAAGTAATAGGCTTCTCTATCGAGATAGACAAAAAGACTGGCACAGAGAGGAACATCTTTTTGCCCATAACGATTGATAAACTCTTGCGCTTCTTGTTTTCTCACTTCAAATGTATCGTATTGGCTAGAAAGCTCTCTGTGTTGATTCTGTTTTTTCTCAGAATTAGGATTTTGTTCTAAATCTGAGGCAAGACGGTCAATTTTTTCTTTCAATTTTTCTTGGTCACGAGAGAGATTTTGCCAATAATCCTGGAAATTTAAAGTCACGACTAAATATTCTGCCTTTTCACCAAAGCTATCGAAGAGAGACTCATAGTATTCAAGAGGCTTGTCATCAAATTCACGACGGTCAGAGGTAGCTGAGGTAATTTCCTTGAAAAGTGCCAGTTGCTCTCGTCCTAATTTTTGGATTTTCATACCAAATGTTTTAGCTTTTTTAACAAGTGGTTTACCTTTTTTACTGAAGGACTTGAAGAGAGTATCCTGTGTCAAGCCTGTTAGGTCTTTGATGTAGTACCAATCTCCACTATTATAACCAGTTTGTAAGCCAAGGTGTTCGTAACCAAGGCTTGTCAAGTTAGTGATAACGGTTGAATCTGGTTCGTTGATGGGGTTTCCATCTGTATCAAAGTTTTGATAGGTTAGATATGGTTTAACCACTAATTCAATGGCGTTGTGCTGTTTTGCAAATTCTTGCAAGGCTTGATAAAAGTTCTTGATGTAGGTCCTGTCAGTTATGATTGGGCCTCTAGATAGTTCCATACGGAGACCACCTGCAACCGAGGTGCTAAATAAAATTCCGGAAACTTTTACATCACCATCAACCTCATAGCCAACTATTTTGACATCATAGCCTCTTTTTTCTAAAAGTAGAGCCATCTCTGGAGACTGTTCAAAGAACTGATATTCAGCATGATCAATATGCTTTTGAAAAGTTTCTGCTGAAATGATTGTTAAGGTCATTGTTTCTTACTACTTTCTGCCGATAATTTTTTTGATAATCTGAATGATACGATACCGAATAGGTCTTGGATAATAGCGGAAGGTTCCAGTTTTATGAACTATGTATCCATTAAAATTTTGCTTGAAGCGAAGAACTCCGTCAGAGCCATCGAAAATACCAGTAATTCCTAGGAAGTTATAGAATGAAATTCCTCGTTTAATGGCTTCTAACATAACGTGTTCTTGAAGTAGTGCAGGAGCATAGAATTTATTAAACTCCGTGTAGGAACCGCTGAAGAGATAGACAGCCTCCTGGGGAGTATAGATGAATAAACTTCCTGCTAAGATGACGTCTTGTTGACCATATTTGGTTATAAAATCTTTAGCTTCCTGCATTCTTGTCGTAAAGGTATCATACTGTTGGGAAAACTCATTGATTTGATTTTGATATTTTTTGGATTGAGGCTGACTTTCAAGTTTCGCTTGTAAAGTTGAGAGTTTGTCTGCTAGTTTCTTTTGATCTTTTTCAAGGTGCTTATAGTATTCCTGGAAATTTAAGCTAGCAACCATAAATTCTGCCTGTTGACCAAAGCTATCGTAAAAATGTTCATAGTAATCCAATGTTTTATCACTGTACTCACGGCGTTCCGATGTTGAGCTGGTAATTTCTTTGAAAAGGTGCAAGTCATTCCGCTCTAATCGTCTTAACTGAATCCCAAAGGTCTGTGCTTTTTTGATTAAGGGACGACCTTTTTTACTAAAGGATTGGATTAAATTTTCTTGTGTTATGCCGGTCAAATCTTTGACATAGTGCCAGTCTGGCTCACCTCCAGGATAACCAGTTTGAAGACCATCATGCTGATACCCGATATCTGTTAAGGTCGAAATTATCTCTGTTTTCTCGGGTGAGATTGCTTCGCCGTTTGTGTCAAAAGTTTGATAAGTTTGATAGGGCTTGACAACCAGTTCCAAAACACCATTTTTACGTGCATAATCCTTTAATGCACGATAGAATTCCTGGAGGTAGTCCTCATCAAGGCAAACTGGTCCAGAGTTGAGCTCCATATAGAGACCACCAGTCATTGCTTTACTGAAAACGAGTGCGGCAATCTTGTATTGGTTATTTGTGCGGTATGCTAAAAAATGAGTGTTCATTCCTCTCTTTTTTAGTAAATTAGCCATTTCGATAGATTGCAGAAATGATTTTTCACTAGCTACTTGAATAATCTCTGAGAATTCTTCGGCTCTTAATTCGATTAGTGACATCAGTTCTTATTCCTTAATTGTTTTCTTAATGTGTATAATTTGCTGGATAGTTTATAGAGGAGAGTGTTGACTGGAAGGTTGAATTCTCCTATAAATTCCTCGATTACAGGATTAAATTTGGATTTATAGTTAAAAAGACCACCGTCAAGGTTGTTTTCTATCCCTCCCATATTGTGGTATTTAGCTCCACGAGAGAAGGAGTGTTTAGCTGTTTCATACCAGGTGATGATTGCCGGTTGATAACGGCGGAATTCTTCATCCAAACCTGCATAAAGGTTTTCAGATGCTTGTTCAAAAACAATCGTTAAAGTGCCAGCAAGGCTTACTATTTTTTGACCAGTTAGCAGTTTTGTCTCCAAAAATGAGAGTTCATCCAGTATACGATCGAGTTCTTGTTGATGATTTTTAACTTTACTGGCCTTTGTTTTTTCTGTGAATCTTGCCATTTCTTCTTCTAATTTTTGTTTCTGAAAAAGAAGAGCTTCTTGCCGTTTTTCTAAATCCAATTGAGCCAGTGTGATATAAGATGAATCTGGATAGGTTTCTAACAATTTTTTATAGTATTCTCTTCCTCGAAGAGAGATGGATTTTCTGTTCTCTGTTTTTTTCATTAATTCCGAAAACTGATCGAGAAATTCCAAGTGACCAAAACTGACTTGTACACCTTTGTTCAAAGATGTACGAACAACTTGTTTGGTACTTTTTGATAATTGATCATCAGAAAAATACTCTTTAAGAATATTTGCTTGAAAGCGAGGTTGAATATTTTCAGCCATATCAGTTGTGAGTCCGATCCATTCGCAGCCAGCTTCTTGTAGGTTTGTTACGATTGCTTGTGCTTGTGCTTGTGCTTGTGCTTGTGTATTAGCGATAGGTTCTTGATTGATCTGACGGTGGCTAAGTAAGATGTAAGGATCAAATTTGACAAAAAGAGCACGTTTGCTTTTACCAAATTTCTTGAGCGTTTTGAGAACGAAAGATACAAGTTCTTTGTTTGTATAATCCATGATGGGACCACGTGGGATATAGAGCATGCTAAATCCAAGTGGGAGAGGACGAATGAGAATGCTGGCACAGGCAACTAGTTGACCATCCTTGTAAAAACCAAGTCGCTCATTGCCCCAATTGTCTTTAATCTTAGCCCAAGAACTACTTTGAAATAGGTTAGTTTGATCACTTTTTTTTACAAAATCGTCATGCTCTTGAGCTGAGATTCCTGGTTTATATGTGTAATTCATTAGTTTAGTACCCACTTTCTAATAGCATGTGCCACACCGCTATCATCATTTGATTTGGTAATGTACTTGGCGATTTTTTTCAATTCGGAGTTGCCATTTTCCATGACAACAGGACTGCCAACCACCTCTAGCATAGAACGGTCGTTTTCCTGGTCGCCGATGGCCATGGTCTGATCCATAGTCAGGCCTAATTTAGCAGCCAGCTGAATAATGGCCTGGCCCTTATTGACTGTCTTAGGTGTGATTTCTAAGTAAAATGGGGCTGATTTTGCGACATTGTACTTATCTGTCAGGTTGCTAGGTAGTTGTGGAATAGCAGCATCTAGTACTTCAGCCTCATCGACCATCATGCATTTGATGATTTCCTTGCCCACCATTTCCTCTGAGGTTCTATAAAAGACCGGCGAGCTCACCAACATGGCCTCATAGACAGTGTACATGCCGATATTGCGGTTAGCAGTGTACATGCCTTCCTTGGTGCTTGCATGCATAGGCAAGTTGAGCTTGCGGGCAGCCAGTTCAATATCCAAATAATCATCGTATGAAAGCGTGTCTTTGACAATATCTTCGCCGGTAGCTGCATCCTGGACTAAGCCACCGTTGAAGGTGATTACGTAATCACCAGCCTCTGTCAGGTTGAGCTGGTCTAGGATTGCACGGACACCAGAAATAGGTCGTCCTGTGGCGATAACAATTTTGACACCTGCTTTTTTAGCATCCTGAATAGCCTGGAAGACCTCAGGTGTGATTTCGTGTTGGCTGTTTAAGAGGGTGCCGTCGATGTCGATAGCAACTAGTTTAATGGTCATGTTGGTCTCCAATTACAAATTGATCATTGTGAACATGGCTGATAAATGCCGCTGTTTGCTGGGAGAAAATCCCAGACTCATCCAGCATTTCCTTGGGGAAATAGAAACGGCTGTCGCCATGAATGGTTCCAGATAGGGCAGCGACGATAGGAGAGAGGGCAGATAGTTCTACCAAAATCTCATCCTTGCGGTGGATTTCAATCTGGGTCCGTTTTTTCTCGGCATTGGGCCTGTAGATATCGTAAGGCAGGTCAAAATTATGGTGGATAGCTGTATAGTATTCGGGGTCAAAGCCTACATCGGCCACCAGGCTGCGAAGAGAGTCTAATTGAGCCTCTTGCTCGGCCTTAAAGGTAATGGACTTGAAGACCTTACGATTGATATAGCGCTGGGCCAGGTCCGACAAAATGCGGTCTGGTCCGTCAACCCAAGACTGGAAATAGGTATTCATAACCCCGTCGTCCAAGGACAAGTAGTCTGCTAGGGTAATGCGATGTTCGAAAAATGGCAGCAGTCGTGGAGAGGTTCTGGCAAAGAAATCCTGCTCGCTAGTATAGAGCAATTTAGCACGGTTGAGCAGGTTTTGCAGCAGGACCTCCATAGAGCGGCTGGCTGGGTGGAAGTAGACCTGCATATACATCTGGTAACGGCTGAGGACATAGTCTTCCACCGCATGCATTCCCGACTCCTTAAAGGCAATGCCATTTTCAGTTGGACGAATAACTCGGAGAATGCGGGTCAAATCGAATTCCCCATAGTTGGTTCCTGTGAAGTAGGAATCCCGAAGGAGGTAGTCCATTCTGTCCACATCAATCTGGCTGGAAATCAACTGGACCACCTGTTTATTGGGATAGGTATGGTTGATAACGCTGGCTACTTTATCTGGAAAATCAGGGGCTACCTGCCTCAGAATGCTGTTTATTTCTGTTTCTTGACTGCTAATGATGGCGCAGGTCATTTCCTCATGGTCGGTATCAAAGAGGCGCTCAAAAGTGTGGGAATAAGCCCCGTGGCCCACATCATGCAAGAGAGCAGCCACCATGGTCAGGAGAGAATCAGACGAGTCCCAGAGTTCGGCATACTTGTCTTCAAATTTTTGGGTAATCCGTCTGGCAATTTCATAGGCACCGAGACAGTGGGAAAAACGGCTGTGCTCACCACCATGGAAGGTATAGGAAGTGGTTCCCAATTGCTTGATGCGGCGCAGTCGTTGAAATTCTTTGCTGTTAATTAGTTTGTAGATAAGTTCATGGTCCACATGGACGTAGTTATGAACCGGATCACGAAAAACTTTTTCAATCATAACCTTCATTATAGCAAAAAAATAGATTTTTTTCTTCAATTTGAGGCACTACAAGGATATTGAGATGTACCCCGGTGCAGTTTTTGAGTATAATGGAGGAATGACAGATCAACTTATTTTGCGTGCCATTCAGTTCTTGCTGATGGGCTTGATTATTTACATACTTTATTTGATTTTTTCCCATATCTGCAAGCATAAAATATCCATAACAGACCGCTTTTGGACAGGGTTTGGTATTGGCTTTGTGACGGACTTGTTGGATACCTTGGGTATTGGAACCTTTGCGACGACCACCAGTCTCCTCAAGGCGACCAAAATCATCCAGGACGACCGGAAAATTCCAGCAACTATGACTACGGCCCACATTATTCCAATTTTGATAGAGGCCTTAATTTTCATCACTATTGTTGAGGTGGAAATGACCACCCTAGTACCTCTCGCGATAGCAGCCTTTGCAGGAGCCTCGGTTGGTGCACGGGTGAGTCAAGATTGGGATACCCGCAAGGTTCAGCGTGTCTTGGGGATTTTGTTGCTAGTGGCGGCGGGCATCATGGTCTATCGTATGATAACTAATCCTGGTGCTGACCTAGATAACGCCGTTCGTGGTTTGACGGGCTGGAAATTGTTGGTCGGCATCATCTTTGACTTTTTCATTGGCATGTTGCTTAGCATGGGCCTTGGAAATTATGCACCGGAATTGATTTTCTTTTCCCTGATGGGTATCAGTCCAGCAGTAGCTCTGCCTGTTATGATGCTCAATGCGGCAGTCATGTTATCAGCAGGTGCACGACAATTTATTCAGTCTGGTCGTGTCAATTGGCCAGGCGTTCCAGGAATTATCCTGGGAGGAGTGCTTGGCGTTCTGACAGCGGCCTTCTTCCTGTCCAATCTCGATATAAATAAGCTGAAAGTGCTGGTTGTTTTCATCGCAGCCTATACAGGCCTCATGTTGCTCCGCTCATCCTTTATCAAAAATGCCAAACAGGAGAAAGTATATGCAGATTCGCTTGAGAAATGAAATTGACCTGGACGGTCAGCTAGAAGTGGTAGATCAGGTCTTTCCGGTAGATGTCAAGGAAAAAGACGGTTCCCTCTATCTGCTCTATACCAATGACGAGAAGGAAAAAGTAGCGATTAAATGTGGTGAGGCCGAGCTAACCATGACGCGCTTTTCCAATCCCAAGTCCATTATGCGCTTTCTGGCGGATGGTGAGGCTATCGTGACCATTCCCACGCCCATGGGTATCCAGCATTTTGTGACCCATACCAAAGGATACCAGCTGGATAGGGAAAATCAATCGGTTTTACTGGCTTACGATTTGAAGGGACTAGAGAACCAACAACTCTTTGCTTCCTATCAAATGGAAATTTCTTGGAAATAAAACGTTTTCAAGTGTAAATCTATTTGACCTGTCAAAAAAATTTGGTATAATAGAGGACAAATCGAGGGAGTAGCTAACGGACTTGTCCGTGATAGTGTCGTCAATCCGAAAATCGTTTCCGGCACTATCTTAAATAGCGAGACTTGTTTTAATAAAACAGGTCTCTTTTTTATTTCTTTAAGTAAAAAGGGGATCGAAAAGGAGAAAAACAGTGTCAAAAGAACAAAAACGTGATTTGTTTTACACACAAAACGATGAACAAGTATTGTCTAGTCTCGAATCTTCAGCAGAAGGTTTGACAAGCCAGGAAGCCAGCAAACGGTTGGCTGAGTATGGTCGCAATGAATTGGATGAGGGTGAAAAAAGAACGCTCTTAGCAAAATTCTTGGATCAGTTTAAGGACTTGATGATCATTATTTTGATTGCTGCCGCAATCCTGACAGTGATTACAGAAGGGTCTCACGGTTTGACGGATGCCATCATCATCTTGGCTGTAGTTGTCTTGAATGCTGCCTTTGGTGTGTACCAAGAAGGTCAGGCAGAAGCAGCAATCGAAGCCCTTAAGAATATGTCTAGTCCTGTTGCACGTGTTCTCCGTGATGGCCACGTTGTCGAAGTAGATTCAAAAGATTTGGTCCCTGGCGATATCGTTTTGCTTGAAGCTGGAGATGTTGTACCTGCGGATATGCGTTTGTTAGAAGCTAACTCACTGAAGATTGAGGAAGCTGCTCTTACTGGTGAGTCAGTTCCAGTTGATAAGGATCTTTCCAAGGTACTTGAAGCAGATGCTCCAATCGGTGACCGTGTCAACATGGCTTACCAAAACTCAAACGTGACCTACGGTCGCGGTCTTGGTGTGGTAACCAATACAGGTATGTTTACTGAGGTTGGTCACATTGCGGGCATGTTGGCAAATGCTGATGAGACAGACACACCACTCAAGCAAAACCTGCACCAATTGTCTAAGGTCTTGACCTACGCCGTTTTGATTATTGCAGTTATCACCATGTTGGTATCTGTATTTGTCCGTGGTGAAGGTATCTTGCCAGCCCTTATGACATCCGTTGCCCTTGCGGTTGCGGCGATTCCAGAAGGTTTGCCAGCTATTGTTACAGTTGTTCTTTCACTTGGTACTCAAGTATTGGCTAAGCGAAACTCTATCATCCGTAAGTTGCCAGCGGTTGAAACACTTGGTTCAACAGAAATCATCGCTTCAGATAAAACTGGTACTTTGACCATGAACCAAATGACGGTTGAAAAGGTTTATACAAATGGTCAATTGATTGATGCAAAAGAAACTTTGGATGCAAGCAATACAACGCTTCGTGTAATGAACTTTGCCAACGATACAAAAGTTGACCCAACTGGTAAATTAATCGGTGACCCAACTGAAACGGCACTTGTTCAATTTGGTTTGGATCAAAACTTTGATGTTCGTGAAGTCTTGGTTTCTGAGCCTCGTGTGGCTGAACTGCCATTCGACTCAACACGTAAATTGATGTCAACTGTTCACCAACAAGCTGCTGGAAACTTCTTTGTAGCTGTTAAAGGTGCCCCAGACCAATTGCTCAAACGTGTAACGCAAATTGAAGAAAACGGTACAATCCGTCCGATTACCGATGCGGATAAACAAGCCATTCTTGCCACTAACAAGGACTTGGCTAAACAAGCCCTTCGTGTCTTGATGATGGCATACAAGTATGTTGATGCTATTCCTGAATTGGAATCTGACGTTGTTGAAAACGACCTTGTCTTCTCAGGTTTGGTTGGTATGATTGACCCTGAGCGTCCTGAAGCAGCAGAAGCTGTTCGTGTTGCTAAGGAAGCTGGTATCCGTCCAATCATGATTACGGGTGACCACCAAGATACGGCCGAAGCGATTGCCAAACGTCTTGGTATCATTGATCCAAACGATACAGAAGACCATGTATTTACAGGTGCAGAGCTCAACGAATTGACGGATGAAGAATTCCAAAAAGTCTTCAAACAATACTCCGTTTACGCGCGTGTATCTCCAGAACACAAGGTTCGTATCGTCAAGGCTTGGCAAAATGATGGTAAGGTTGTTGCCATGACTGGTGACGGTGTTAACGATGCACCATCATTGAAGACTGCCGACATCGGTATCGGTATGGGTATCACAGGTACGGAAGTTTCGAAAGGTGCTTCTGATATGGTCCTTGCTGATGACAACTTCGCAACCATCATCGTTGCGGTTGAAGAAGGACGTAAGGTCTTCTCAAACATTCAAAAGACTATCCAGTACCTCTTGTCAGCTAACACGGCTGAGGTATTGTGTATCTTCCTTGCAACCCTCTTTGGTTGGGACGTATTGGAGCCAGTTCATCTTCTTTGGATTAACTTGGTAACAGATACACTTCCAGCTATCGCCCTTGGTGTTGAACCTGCTGAGCCAGGTGTTATGCAGCACAAACCTCGTGGTCGTAACTCAAGCTTCTTCTCAGGTGGTGTCTTGAGCTCTATCGTTTACCAAGGTATCCTTCAAACTGTACTTGTTTTGGGTGTTTACGGATATGCTTTGTTATTCCCAGAACACAGCACCTATGAAGAAATTCACGCAGATGCGCTTACCATGTCTTACTTGACACTTGGTTTGATCCAGTTGGTACATGCCTTCAACGTTAAGTCTGTTTACCAATCTATCTTTACCGTTGGTCCATTTAAGAACAAACTCTTTAACTGGTCTATCGTAGCTGCCTTCTTGCTCTTGATGGCAACTTTGGTAATTCCAGGATTCAATACCTTCTTCAAGGTTTCAATCTTGACACCAACTCAATGGTTGGTAGCAATTATTGGTTCAGGTCTCATGGTTGTTGTTGTTGAAATTGTCAAATTTGTTCAACGCAAGATGGGCTTGGATGAAAAAGCTATCTGATTTGAATAGAATGAGCTAACTCAGGAAACTGGGTTAGTTTTTTTGTTGAAGTTGGCATAAGGGAGTGGTAAACTAGAGGAAAGGAGTTTTTATGAATTACCCACAAACCTATGTTTTGAACAACAGCTCGTCTTTCCCTAGTGAAAAATTGCCCCTCTTGCAGCAGGAACTGGCTGGTCTTGACGATTCAGCTCTCAATGCTTTGATGATGGTACCCTTGAAGAATCCTCTGGTGGCTCTCTTGTTGGCTATTTTCTTTGGTGAATTGGGAGTGGACCGTTTTTATGTTGGAAATAAGGAATTAGGATTTCTCAAGCTGGCTGCCATGGGCATTACCTTTGTCCTTATGTTTGTCTTGATTGGTTTTCTACTTTTGCCTTTGATTTACCTCTGGAAACTAATCGACTGCTTTTTGATTATGAAGGCTTGTAAGGAGGCCAATTACCAGCGTCTGATGAAACAGATTTATGAATTTAAGGCCTTTCAAGAAGGGCATCATATTTAGCGAAACTCGGTCTGACCGGGTTTTCTTTCTTTACAGGTGTGGAAAGTTTGAGCTGATTTTGTCACAGAAGTGTCATTTTTGAACCTTCTATTTGTGGTATAATGATAGAGCTTGTGTTCACAGATGGACACTTTTATATAAGTTAACGGTGAGCTCGGGTTTGATATGTAGCTTGAAGGGAGGAGTCATGGTGACAAGAAAGATAGCACGAATTTCTTTTATTATCTATCTACTGGCGCTGATTTGGATCATCGTTTTTAAGATGGATTTGTCCATTTTGTACGGTCGCTATGGCTATGCCAGTCTCAATCTCATTCCTTTTGCTGGGACGGCTGTTTATAATGGTGTTCTGGATTATCCAGAAATCATTTTTAATATTGCCAGCTTTATTCCCTTTGGGTTCTACATGGAAATAATCTTTCGGAAGGCCGAGTGGGAGCGAAATTTAGCTGTCATTCTGCTGGCCAGTCTGGGCTTTGAAGTGGTGCAATACCTGCTCCTGTTGGGGGTGGCAGACATCACGGACCTGCTGGCAAATGGTCTGGGCGGAGCCATTGGGATTAACCTCATGTACCAGGCGACGGCTGTTTGGCGGGAAAAGGCCTACTGGAGAATGACTATTTTTGCTGGCCTGGCTACAATTTTCTTCATTCTTTTAACTTATTTTTATATCTACTAGCTTGAAAAACATATACTAAATTTGTTACAATAGACATAATGACAATCAAAGAAGAAATTATCAAATTGTCCCAAGAAATTGGCATTTCTAAAATTGGCTTCACCACAGCGGATGATTTTGATTATTTGGAAAAATCCCTGAGGGCTGGAGTCGAAGAGGGGCGAACAACAGGTTTTGAGCATAAGAATATTGAGGAACGGATTCGGCCAAGATTAAGTTTAGAATCCGCCAAGACCATTATCTCAATTGCTGTAGCCTATCCACGTCACTTGCCGGTCAAGCCGGTCAAAACCCAGTACAAGCGCGGTAAGATTACGCCCAATTCTTGGGGCTTGGATTATCATTATATTCTCCAAGATAAGTTGGAGCGCTTGGCTCGTGGCATCGAACAACTGACCGAGGGCTTGGAATACAAGGCCATGGTAGATACGGGCGCCCTCGTTGATACGGCTGTAGCCAGACGGGCAGGTATTGGCTTTATCGGCAAAAATGGCTTGGTCATCTCCAAGGAATTTGGTTCCTATATGTTTCTTGGGGAATTAGTGACCAATCTAGACATTGAACCCGACCAGCCAGTTGATTATGACTGTGGTGATTGCAACCGCTGCGTTGAGGTCTGTCCGACCTCCTGCCTGATTGGAGATTCGACCATGGATGCGCGACGATGTCTGTCCTTTCAAACTCAGGACAAGGGCATGATGGACTTGGAATTTCGCAAGAAAATCAAGACCGTTATCTACGGTTGCGATATTTGCCAGATTTGTTGTCCTTACAACAAGGGAATTTCCAGTCCCCCTGTAGTAGAAGTGGATCCCGATTTGGCTGAGCCGGAGTTAATTCCCTTTCTGGACTTGTCCAATGGGCAATTCAAGGAAAAATTTGGCATGATTGCAGGCTCTTGGCGGGGGAAAAATATTCTCCAGCGCAATGCTATTATTGCACTGGCCAATGCCAATGACCGCTCTGCCATTCCCAAACTGATTGAAATCATAGATAAGAAGCAAAATCCGATCCACATGGCGACAGCGATTTGGGCTCTGAGCCAGCTGGTTAAGCAACCCAATCAGGAGCTGGTAGACTTTATCGCAAGTCTGACTTCTGATCATGAGGATGTGCGTGCGGAGCAGGCTGCTTTCTTAGAACTGGTGAAATCTAGGCAACTATGATATAATGAAAAGATAAAATTTTGAACGAGGTACTTATGGATACAGCAGAAATTCGCCAAAAGCTGGAAGAGCTTGGCAACAAATTAACATCATTTAGGAGGTCTCTTTGACTTAGAAGGTCTGGAAGAAGAGATTGCCATTCTTGAGAATAAGATGACGGAGCCAGATTTTTGGAATGATAATTTGGCGGCTCAGAAAACCTCTCAAGAATTAAATGAACTGAAAAATACCTATGGAAATTTCCATCAGATGATTGACCTCTACGACGAGGCTGAAATTCTCTTGGATTTCCTAGCGGAGGATGAGTCGGTTCGTGAAGAATTGGTTGAAAAATTGGCGGAGCTAGACAAGCTCATGACCAGCTACGAGATGACCTTGCTCCTGTCAGAGCCCTATGACCACAACAATGCCATCTTGGAAATCCATCCGGGCTCTGGTGGAACAGAAGCACAGGATTGGGGTGAGATGCTCTTGCGCATGTACCAGCGTTATGGTAATGCCAAAGGTTTTACAGTCGAAACGCTGGATTATCAAGCGGGTGACGAGGCTGGTATCAAGTCTGTGACGCTTAGTTTCACAGGACCAAATGCCTACGGGTTGCTTAAGTCAGAAATGGGTGTCCACCGTTTGGTGCGGATTTCTCCCTTTGACTCAGCCAAGCGTCGCCATACCTCCTTCACGTCTGTTGAAGTCATGCCTGAGTTGGACGATACCATTGAAATTGAAATCCGTGATGATGAAGTCAAGATGGATACCTTCCGATCGGGTGGTGCCGGTGGTCAGAACGTCAACAAGGTGTCGACCGGTGTGCGTTTGACCCACATTCCGACAGGAATTGTGACCCAATCAACCGTGGATCGTACCCAGTATGGCAACCGTGACCGGGCTATGAAACTCCTGCAGGCTAAATTGTATCAATTGGAGCAGGAGAAGAAGGCGGCAGAAGTCGACTCGCTCAAGGGTGACAAGAAAGAAATCACTTGGGGAAGCCAAATCCGCTCCTACGTCTTTACGCCTTATACTATGGTCAAAGACCATCGGACGGGATTTGAAGTGGCTCAAGTCGATAAGGTCATGGATGGAGACATTGAAGGTTTCATCGATGCCTATCTCAAATGGCGGATTAGCTAAGAATACAGAAAGGACTGTCACAGACAGGAAATTCTATGGGAATTTTTAAAAAGAAAAATAGAAGAAATGCGAGTGGTCGCTATCTAGACTCAGATCAGCCGGCCGCTCCAAGACGTATTATTGAAATGAAGGACGTTACCAAGAAATATAGTAACGGAACGACTGCTCTTCGCGGTGTGTCCATCAATGTCGATGCGGGCGAGTTTGCCTACATCGTTGGACCATCAGGAGCAGGGAAGTCTACCTTCATCAAACTCCTCTACCGTGAAGAAAAATTGGATAAAGGTAGCTTGACGGTTGGGAATTTCAACCTTGCTAAGATCAAGAAAAAGGATGTTCCCCTCCTCCGCCGTAGTGTGGGAGTTGTCTTCCAGGACTACAAGCTCTTGCCTAAGAAAACGGTCTATGAGAATATCGCCTATGCCATGGAAGTTATCGGTGAAAAACCGCGTAACATCAAAAAACGTGTCATGGAAGTTTTGGACCTGGTGGGACTTAAGCACAAGATCCGTACTTTCCCGAATGAGCTTTCAGGTGGTGAGCAGCAGCGGATTGCTATTGCGCGTGCCATTGTCAACAATCCCAAAGTCTTGATTGCGGATGAGCCGACAGGTAACTTGGACCCGGAAAATTCATGGGAAATCATGAGCTTGCTGGAGCGCATCAATCTGCAGGGGACAACAGTTCTCATGGCTACCCACAACAGCCAGATTGTAAACACTCTCCGTCATCGCGTTATTGCGATTGAGGATGGTCGAGTGGTTCGTGACGAAGCGGAAGGAGACTACGGATACGATGATTAGACGATTTTTTAGACATCTATGGGAGTCGCTCAAGAGTCTCAAACGAAATGGTTGGATGACGGTTGCGGCGATTTCTTCTGTGGCCATTACCCTGACCTTGGTGGGAATCTTTGCTTCTGTGATTATCAATACCGCTAAGTTGGCTTCGGATTTGGAAAACAATGTCCGCATCAATGTATTCTTGCGGGCCAATTCGACAGACCAGGCTGAAACCATTGTAGATGACGAAGGTAAGACAGTTGCCAATCCTAACTTCAAGGCTGTTTACAATAAAATCACAGCCCTGCCAAACGTTGAGACGGTGACTTATTCTAGCAAGGATGAGCAGTTGCAGAAGTTGACAGCGACCTTGGGTGATACCTGGAATCTCTTCCAGGGGGATGCCAATCCGCTCTATGATGCCTATATCATTGATACGACTGAGCCACAATATGTCAAGTCTGTGGCGGCTGAAATTGCCAAAATTGACGGTGTGACAGAGGTTCGAGATGGAGAGGTTGAGACGGAGCGTATATTTAAGTTGGCTGGGATGGTTCGGACCTGGGGTCTGGCTGCAGCAGCCTTGCTTCTCTTTACAGCAATTTTCTTGATTTCCAATACCATTCGGATTACCATCATTTCCCGCAGTCGTGAAATTCAGATTATGCGACTGGTTGGAGCGAAAAATTCCTACATCCGTGGTCCGTTCCTCTGGGAGGGAGCTTGGGTAGGTTTGCTGGGAGCGGCTCTTCCAGCAGCTCTGGTCTATTTCCTCTATCAAATGGTTTACAAATCCGTGAATGCGAGCTTGGCTAGTCAAGACCTATCCCTACTTCCGGTTGATATCTTTGTTCCCATCATGGTGGGAGCGCTGGTTGTCATCGGTGTGTTGATTGGTTCAATCGGATCGGTTATCTCAATGAACCGCTATTTAAAAATTTAAGAATACTAAAAATCCTAAGAAGTTTGGCTTCCTAGGATTTTTGCTTATCTAAAAAAGGGATTGAAATTTTTCTCGTGGGCAACGGTAGTGTTTTGACCGTGGCCTGGATGGACTGTGTAGTGGTTGGGGAGGGTGAAAATATGCTCCTGGATGCCGGCAATCAAATCATCAAAATTGCTGGTTGGAAGGTCTGTGCGGCCGATGTTTTCCCGGAAGAGGGCGTCGCCGGTGACAACAGCTTTGGCTTCAGGAAAAATGAAAGAAACACCGCCAATCGAGTGGCCAGGCGTAGGAACAACCTTGAAATGAAAGCCGTCAAGCTGGTAGTCTTCCTGATATTGAAAAACTTGCTCTGCGGGCTTGCAGACGACATTTTCCATATCATCGTGACGGGGTAGACCAGACAGGTTCATCTCCGGAGTATAGAGCCAACTAGCCTCGCTTTCGGCCACATAAACGGGTGGAAAACCGTAGGTCTCACGCAGGATGTCTAGACTTAGGATGTGGTCATAGTGGGTGTGGGTAAGCAGGATGGCTGTGATAGGCTTGCCAATTTTTTCGATAGTGGCCTGGATTTTATTCCAATCGCTGCCTGGATCGACCACCAGCAGATGGCTATCGTTTTCGATATAATAAGTGTTTTGGGTGGCAACTCGGTTGACAGATTTGTGGATTTTCATGGGGGCTCGCTTTCTCTCCTTATTCTATCTAATAGTCTAACAGAAAATGGGGCATCCTTCATGGATTTTGTTTTTCATGGCCTATCTATGCTATAATGTTTTTATGAAAGAGACGAAATCAAGCAATCGGTATACTGTTGTTGATTTGGAAGCAACGGGTACGGGTATTGATGCTAAAATTATTCAAATAGGAATTGTCATTGTTGAAAATGGTCAGATTGTCGAAACTTTTTCAACGGACATCAATCCCTATGAGCCCCTGGATGAACATATTGTTGATTTGACGGGGATTACGGACAAGCAATTGTCCCAGGCACCTAGTCTGGGCCAGGTGGCCGGTCAGATTTATGAATTGCTGGCTGATGCTATTTTTGTCGCCCACAATGTGACCTTTGATGCCAATTTGCTGGCGGAAGCCTTGTTTTTTGAGGGGTATGAACTCCGCACACCGCGGGTAGACACTGTCGAGCTATCCCAGGTCTTTTTCCCTACCATTGACAAGTACAGCTTGGGCAATCTTTCTGATAAATTGGACCTGGGTTTGGATCAGGCCCATACGGCCTTGGCAGATGCTACTGCGACAGCCAACTTGCTCTTGAAAATCCAGGAAAAAATCCTCTCCCTGCCCAAATCCATGGTGGAACAACTAGTGCAGTTATCTGATTGCCTGCTCTACGAGTCTCGCTTAGTCATTGAGGAATTGCTACCACAGCTGTCGGAGCAGGTCTCGTTAGACCTGGTTTACCGCCACGGCTTATTTTTGCAAGGATCTATTGAAGTTCCGGTTTCGCGCAAGTTTTCGGATGATTTTGTGACCAATCTGGGACTGCTGGGTCTCTATGAGCGGAAAAAGCAAACGGCCTTTGCAGGCTTGGTTGAGGAACGATTAAGTGATGAACAACAGGTTCATTTTATCCAGGCTCAGGCTGGTCTTGGGAAGACCTACGGTTATCTCTTGCCGCTCCTGGCTAAAACTGACCAAAAATTACTGGTCTCCGTGCCAACCAAGCTCTTGCAGGAACAGATTATGTCCAAGGAAGGCAAGCGCTTATCAGAAGTTTTTCACATTTCTATTAGTTCCCTCAAGGCACCCCAGCATTTTATTAAGCTAGACAACTATTGGCAGACCCTGCAACGCCAGGATGACAACCGTCTGGTCAATCAGTTTAAGATGCAGGTCCTGGTCTGGCTTAGTGAGACGCAGACAGGGGACTTGGACGAGCTCAAGCAGAAACAGCGTTACCAGGCCTATTTTGATGAAATTGCCCATGATGGCAAGTTGTCGGAGGATAGCCTTTTTTGGGACCAGGATTTCTGGAGAAAGGTGCAGAGAAGGGCTGTAGACAGTCGGCTCTTAATCACCAACCACGCCTATTTTTTGAGCCATCTTAAGGACCAGGACCCCTTGATGAACCAGCGCCTTGTGGTCATTGATGAAGCGCAAAAATTGCTATTGGCAGCGGAGAATTTGGCCACTGGGCAGGTCAATATGACCCAGCTTTTGCAAACCCTGCAGAGCAAGAAAGACAGGACCAGCAACCTGCTGGACCAGCGCTTGTATGAATCCTGCCAATTTGAGCTGCAGCATCTGATGACAGATTTCCGCAAGCAGGCTGACCGCGAAATCACTCGGACAGACTTGGACCAGTTGTGTCAGAATCTGCTGGAGTTGCAGGATTATGATTTGCAGGAATTGACGGATTTGTTGACCTACTATGAGCGTTTTTGGCTGGAAGACCATCGCCTGGCCGACAAGCGACTGACCTACCTGCGTGGGACCAAGGAGGATTTGCTAGATGTCAGTAGCTACCTGCCCCAGGGTAAGATTTTCTGTATCAGTGCCACACTGGACATTAGTAGTAAGGTCAATCTGGCGGATTTGCTGGGCTTTCAGGAAGTCACGTTTGACCGTCTCCCTCATCAACTGACCACCAACCAGCAGATTATTATTCCCCGTGGGCTGCCGGATATTCAGAGCCTGACCAAGGAGGAGCATGCTGGATTTATTGCCGAGCGTTTGGGGGAAATAGCAGAGCTGGGACGACCGATTTTGGTTCTCTTTACCTCTATTTCCCTGCTCTTGGAGGTAGCGGATCTATTGGAAGAGGCAGGATTGCCCTATCTAGCCCAGCATAAACATGGGACAGATGCCAGTTTAAAACGACGATTTGAACGGGGAGAATGTCAAATTCTTCTGGGAACGGGCATCTTCTGGGAAGGTGCAGATTTTGCCGACCAGGACCAGATGATTCAAGTCATTCCCCGCCTGCCGTTTGAAAATCCCAAGGATTCCTTTGTTCAAAAGGTAAATAGGAAACTGATTCAAGAGGGGAAAAATCCTTTTTATGATTACCATTTACCTATGATGATGATAAAGCTCAAGCAGGCTATTGGTCGGACCAATCGCTATGACCGCCAAGAATCTGCTGTCCTTCTCCTTGATAATCGCCTCCAGACCAAACAATATGGGCAACAGGTTATTGATTTTCTAGAGCAGGACTACCCGGTAGAAGGGGTGCAAGAGACGGCAATCATGGATGCCCTGAGCTATTTTTTCAGTGAGTGAGCCGAAAGGCTCTTTTCTTCTAACATGAACATAGAAAATTCATGCATTCTATGGTATAATTTTTCAAATATACTCATTTTGAAAGAGATTGCTATGACAGAAAAAACGATTGTATTTAAGGTAGGAACCAGCTCTCTGACCCAAGCAAATGGCAGTTTGGACCGCATTAAGATTGCTCGGATTACCAATCAGCTAGCTCAGTTGCACCAGAAGGGTTACCAGATTGTGCTGGTGACCTCAGGCTCTATTGCTGCTGGTTTTCGGAGATTGGGCTTTGACAAGCGACCGACCAAAATTGCGGAGAAGCAAGCTTCTGCGGCCGTTGGACAGGGCTTGCTGATTGAGGAATACACGCAGAATCTGATGAAAGACGGGATTGTATCAGCTCAGATTTTGCTGACCCAGGATGATTTTGCGGATGCCAGACGCTATCAGAATGCCTCTCAGGCCTTGCAGGTCTTGCTCAAGCAACGGGCCATTCCCATTATCAATGAAAATGACACCATTGCCATTGAGGAGATTAAGGTGGGAGACAATGATACCCTGTCTGCTCAGGTGGCTTCCCTTTTGAAAGCAGACCTCTTGGTGCTTTTAACAGATGTGGATGGGCTTTACACGGCCAATCCCAACAGCGATCCGACTGCCCAGCACTTGCCTGAAATCAAGGAAATTACGGAAGATTTATTTGCCATGGCAGCAGGAGCAGGATCGTCCAACGGAACGGGTGGCATGACCACCAAATTGCAGGCGGCACAGATTGCGACCAAGTCAGGCGTACCTGTCTTTATCTGCTCATCCAAGGAGGATACAGCCCTTTTGCAAGCCGTCACTCAAGCCAACCGTGGCACTCTCTTTTTAGCTGACGATCACGCCATGAACCAACGCAAGCAGTGGATGGCCTTCTACGCTCGGATAGATGCAGCAGTTGAGGTGGATGCTGGTGCGGTTGAGGCCATGTTGCACCAAGGCCGCAGTTTGTTAGCTGCTGGTGTCAAAGCCCTAGAAGGCGACTTTGAAGTAGGACAGGTCGTGGAAGTTTACAGTCAAGCAGACCACCGTATGATTGGTAAAGGGCGGGTCAAGCTGTCCTCCAAGGACTTGCAGGACCAGCTGGCAAATGGCAGAGCGGAAGGTGTGTTTATTCACCGCAACGATTGGGTAAGCCTATAGGAGAAAAATATGACCACAACACAAGCATTATTAGACAGTTTATTGGCCCATAAGGCCTCTATCAACCTGGCAACAACTGAACAAAAAAACCAGGCCCTATCAGCCATGGCAGACAAGTTGGTTGCCCAAACTGAGGAAATCCTAGCAGGCAATGCTATCGATATGGAACATGCCCAAGGCAAGATTAGCCAAGTCATGCAAGACAGATTACTTCTGACAGAAGAGCGGATTAAAGCAATGGCTGAGGGTATTCGTGCTTTGATAGCCTTGCCAGATCCTGTCGGATTAGTCTTGGAAGAATCCACTCGGGCAGATGGGTTGAAGATTAGTAAGAAGTCTATTCCCTTTGGCTTGGTGGGAATGATTTACGAAAGCCGTCCAAATGTGACCTCAGATGCTGCAGCCTTGGCAATCAAGAGTGGTAATGCGGTCATCTTGCGTGGTGGCAAGGAAGCTTTTCATTCGGCCCAGGCTATTGTCACAGCCCTCAAGGCAGGTTTGGAAGAAGTTGGCCTATCACCTAAGGTCATCGAGTTAGTCCAAGATACCAGCCGTGCCTCTGCGACCGAGTTGATGACTGCCAAAGGCAAGATTGACCTCTTGGTGCCACGTGGCGGTGCAGGACTTATTCAAGCCGTAGTAGAAAATGCGACTGTGCCAGTTATAGAAACAGGCACAGGTATCTGCCATGTCTATGTGGACAAGGATGCGGACTTGGACAAGGCCTTGCGGATTGTGGCCAATGCCAAAACCAGTCGTCCCTCAGTCTGCAATGCGGCGGAAGTCTTGTTGGTTCACGAAGCAATTGCCAGTCAATTCTTGCCTCGTTTGGAAGAAGCTCTTTCTGGTCAGGTGGAGTTGCGTGCAGACAGTCAGGCTCAGGCTCTTCTCAACCAATCCACACCGGCAGGTGAGCAGGATTTTGACACAGAGTTTCTGGATTATGTCTTGGCAGTTAAAGTCGTTTCAAGTGTGGAAGAGGCTATCAGCCACATCGCTCAACACTCGACTGGACATAGCGAGGCCATTGTGACGGAAAACAGCCAAACGGCAGAACGTTTCACACTTTACGTGGACTCAGCGGCAGTCTATGTCAATGCCTCGACCCGCTTCACAGACGGTGGTGAGTTCGGTCTGGGCTGTGAGCTGGGTATTTCCACCCAGAAGATGCATGCCCGTGGTCCAATGGGCCTGCGTGAGATGACCACCTACAAGTACATCATCACAGGCGACGGCCACATTCGTTAGGAGGACAAGATGAAGATTGGATTTATCGGACTGGGCAACATGGGAGCGGCCCTGGCCCAAGCGGTCAGCCAGCAAGCAGATACCCAGCTCCTCCTCAGCAACCACAACCCAGCAAAAGCCCAAGCTCTTCAGGCCCAGTTGGGTGGTGTCTTATTGTCCAATGGAGAAATAGCAGAGCAGGCCGAGGTCATTTTCCTTGGGGTCAAGCCTCACCTGATTCAGTCAGTCTTGTCAGGCTTACAGGACCAGATTAGCCAGAATCCGTCTGCCATTTGGATTTCCATGGCAGCGGGTGTGCCCCTTGACAGCCTGGCAGCATTTTTGTCGGTAGACAAACTCATCCGTATCATGCCCAATACACCTGTCGCTATCGGCCAAGGTATGACAACCTATAGCTTGGTCAATCCAGAGCTCGCTCCGCTATTGGAACAAATCTTAGAAAAATCTGGCAAGGTACAGCAAGTGCCAGAGAAGTTGATAGATGCTGCAACGGCTATCGCAGGCTGCGGACCTGCCTTCGTCTATCAGATGATTGAGGCCCTGACAGATGCGGGTGTGCAGAATGGTCTTACAGCGGAGGATGCGAAAATTTTGGCTGCACAAACCTTGGCTGGAACTGCTCAAATGGTATTATCCAGCGACAAGCACCCAGCCCAGCTCCGACAGGAAGTAACCTCGCCAGGAGGCTCGACCATCGCAGGCGTGGTAGCACTGGAAAAAGCAGGCTTCCGCTATGCCATCATTAAGGCAGTCGCCGCCGCCCTCAAAAAGACTAGAAAATTAGGCAAAAAATAGATTAGATATAGAAAATTTTTGGTTGCAACGTATTTTTCAGTCCTAAGACCGATGGAAACGGTTGGCAGTTGGGGTATACTATAGTCAATCCTAAATATTTTTCATAATCTCCTTAAAAACTTGGCTAATTGGTCAAGTTTTTTTGCGTTTGAGAGAAAGAAAAAACGAGACATTAATCTCGTTTGGTCTTGTCCTTGATCCACTGACTAACATTTGAGAGGGTCTTACTACGCTCTGCCTTGCGTTTTTGTTCTTGGACAAAATCTGCAAAACTTTGTTTGACGCCATCTTTTTGAACCTTATCTTGCAAATCATGCCATTTCTTTTTAAGGTTGCTGGAAGTCCGTTCGTAGTAGATTTCCAAAATTTCTTCCTTGGATTTGTAGTTGCGGTAGAAGGCGTTGCGCGAAACACCTGCCTTGCGCACTAATTCAGAGACGGAAATGTGCTTGAGTTCCTTTTTTTCAAGGAGAAATAGCAGAGCGGTCTCGAGAGATTCCTTGGTCAGCTGATTGGCCTCCTTGTTGGATTGATAGAGATTTTTCAAGGATTTTGGTGAAATTTTACGCTCGGTCATATTCTTCCTTTCTACTGTGACATCCGATTGGAAATGCTTTCATAACTAATGATTTAATGATATAATTGTAGAGTAAGATAGAGCACCTTGTCAACTAATTAAATCATTCAAAAGAAAAGAGATAAGAAAATGTCAAAATGGAAAATTGTTGCAGACTCTGGTTGTGATTACCGTCAACTAGCTCAGCTTGCG
The DNA here is from genome assembly GCF_053010325.1 of Streptococcus sp. P25B114. Classification (NCBI taxonomy): domain Bacteria; kingdom Bacillati; phylum Bacillota; class Bacilli; order Lactobacillales; family Streptococcaceae; genus Streptococcus; species Streptococcus sp. P25B114. The sequence continues at coordinate 92,498 of NZ_JBRKNW010000003.1, forward strand.
CCGGATACGGAGTTTGTCAGTGTTCCCCTGAGTATTCAGATAGGGGACCAGACCTTTGTTGATGATGCGAGTCTAGATATTGATCAGATGGTCTCTGTCATGCAGTCAACTTCTATGGCGGCGACATCTGCCTGTCCTAGCACTCAGGCCTATGAGGAGGCTTTTGCAGGTGCAGAAAATGTTATCGTTGTGACGATTACCGGTGGTTTGTCTGGCTCCTTTAATGCGGCTCGTGTTGCCCGTGATATGTATTTGGAAGAGCATCCAGAAGCTAAGATTCATTTGATTGACAGTCTTTCAGCTGGAGGCGAGATGGATTTACTGGTTACGGAAATCAATCGTTTGATTGCTTCAGGCTTGGAGTTTGAAGAAGTCGTATCTGCCATCACTACTTATCAAGAAAATAGCAAGTTATTGTTTGTCCTTGCTAAGGTCGACAATCTGGTGAAAAATGGCCGTCTCAGCAAGCTAGTTGGTGCTGTCGTTGGTCTCCTCAATATCCGTATGGTCGGTGAAGCCAGCAGCGAAGGTAAGTTGGAATTGCTCCAAAAGGCTCGTGGTCACAAAAAATCCGTCACCGCAGCTTGGGAAGAAATGAAAAAGGCTGGCTATAAGGGCGGACGCATCATTATGGCTCATCGTAATAACGATAAGTTCTTCCAACAATTTTCGGATTTGGTTAAGGAAACCTATCCAGAAGCTAGTATCGAAGAAGTTGCGACTTCCGGCCTTTGCTCTTTCTATGCAGAAGAGGGCGGCCTATTGATGGGGTATGAGAGATAGAAGCACTGGACAATATGTGTTGGTGGTTAAGCAAGAGGGTGTGCATCCGACTTGCCAGCTCATTGCTAACTGGGTTTTCTTGATGGAAAGGCTGGAAGCTATCCTTAAAATAAGAATATAGAGCTTAGTCCTTGTAGAAGGTGCTAAGCTCTTTTAATGTGTCTTCAAGATGTGGATGGAGACGGAGGAGAAGATAGGCAAAGGTACCGTTACGGATAAGCTGGTATCGTCCTTCAAGTCTTGCAGTTTTCGGATTATCTGGAAATTGAATGATTAACTGGTCACGCACCACCTGATAGGGATAAGCAAGAGGATATTTTTTGATCAAATCTTGTATTTGAACTTCTTCATTTAAGGATTGCTCCCGCAGCTGCTGCGTGTTACGAGTGAACATCCCATTATCGATATACAAAGAAAGTGCCTTTTGCATGATCAGGTTGGTATCGTAGTCAATCAATCCTTTATAGGTTAAAAAAGCATCGAGGAGACGGGGAGGCAGGCTAACGGCACCTATCCGTAGAGCTGGGAATAAGGTTGGTGAGAATGACTTGATATAGACGACAAAGTCGTTCTTGTCAAGGTAATGTAAGGGTAGTTGACGGTTTCCATCAAAATCAGCCAAGTAGTCATCTTCGATGAGATAGACCTGATAGCGCTTGGCAAGGTGAACGATCCTCTCCATGGTTGTTCTATCGTAGCTTGTCCCCAGTGGGTTATGCAAACGTGGAATGGTATAGAAAAATTTTATCGTTCCAGTCTGAAAAAGACCTTCCAGTCGGTCCAAGTCAATCCCTTCCATACTGCGTTGAATGGTCAGGTAAGGCAGGCCTTGTTGGCGAATCAATTCCTCCATACGAGAATAAGTAGGAGACTCGATGAGGATATGGGTTCGGTCGGGACCGAAATCCATTTGGCTCAGGATATAGAGGGCTTGTTGACTTCCAGCAGTGATGACCAATTGGTCTTTTCGGCTATAGACATGGTAGTCCATTAGGAGCAGTTGAACAGATGTGATTAATTCTGTCAAACCGGCCTGCTGATGGTAATAATTGAAGAGGTAATTTTCACGGCCAATTAAACTTTGGTGTAAACAAATACGGAAGTCCTCATAAGGCAGTTCCTCAAAATCAGCCAGATCCAGATCAATGGGCTCTTCCAAAATGTCACGGTCATCCAAAACATAATAGCCACTTTTTTCGACCGCATAAATCTTGTTTTGATACTTAAGTTCCTGCATAGCCTTTTGAACAGTATCCTTGCTGCACTCGTACTGCAGACTTAATTGGCGAATGGACGGTAGTTTTTCTCCCCGCTTATAGTCTTGTCGTTCGATTCCGTCTAGGATGTCTTCAACGATGTCCCTGTATTTACTCATCAACTGTCCCCCTACAGATCTATGGTCCTAGTATAGTATAAAACTGTTCTGTGAACAAGTGGCGCGTGTTTTCAAGTGTCAGCCCCTAGCATTCGTGGTATACTAGAACTATGAAAATCATACTTCCAAATGCAAAAGAACTCAACACCACTATTGATAACCATTCCTTTCACCCCTTGGACCCAACCAGTTTAGCGGTCGCTCAAACCTGTAGCCAATTCCAGCAGGAAGAATTAGCTTCCTTTTATAAAATCTCTTATGACCGTGCTGGATTGGAGTTCGATCGCTGGAAGCGGATTGAAGCCAAGCAAGCTAAAACCTATCCAGCCTGGTTGCTGTACGACGGATTGATGTACCGGTATATGGACCGAAGAGACCTGACAATAGATGAGGAGGTCTATCTAAAAAAACATGTCCTCCTGGCTACAGCCTTGTATGGGCTCATCAGCCCGGACCACCTTATTTCTCCCCATCGGCTTGATTTTCAAGCAGGGATCAAAGTGGAAGGGAAATCCCTCAAGCAATACTGGCGACCGACCTTTGACAAAGTCGTTGAAGAAGAAGACTGGATCCTTTCCCTCGCTTCTTCTGAATTTGAACAGGTATTTTCTCCCCAGATTCAGAAAAAACTAGTCCGGGTGACCTTTATGGAGGAAAAGGATGGCAAACGAAGGATACACTCAACCATTTCAAAAAAGGGCAGAGGACGCCTTGTTTCTGTGATGGCCAAGGAAGGGATTACTGAATTGACAGCTCTTCAACAGGTTACCGTTGATGGATTTTCTTATCAGGCAGAACTTTCCGATCAATTGAATCTAGTTTTTGTCAGAAAGACCAATTGAAAACCATTACATGTGTGTTTTGTAACAAAAATGTTAACTTAGGGCAGTAATTTGTTAGAAGAGGCACAGAACTTGTGATATAATAGTAATGTTACAGTTTTGAATGAAAGGGTTAAATTACCATGAGTCGAACAAAAACATCATCCCGAAGAAACCAGCTGCATTGGGCAAACCTAACCTTGCTCATCCTCTACACAGGAGCAGTTGGTTTCCTACTGTATCAAGTGTTTCGGTATGACATTCTTGCCTTTCGCAATCTCAACCTGGTCCTGGCTGGGTTGGCCATTATCTTGGGACTTGTTTGTTTGTTCCTTATTTTAGGAAAAAGAGCTAAAGTAGTGACCGCATTCCTGCTTATTCTAGGCCTTGTCGTTAGTTCTGTCGGTCTCTATGGAGTCCAGAGTATCGTCAACCTTTCGAACAAGTTGAATTCAAACGCCACCTATTCTGAATATGAGATGAGTGTTCTGGTTCCTGCAGAAAGCCAGGTCTCGGATATCAGTCAAGTGACCGAATTGTTGGCGCCTACCGGAAATGACGGTGATAATATCCAAGCCTTGTTGGACAACCTGTCTCAGACAAAAAACCTATCTCTGACACCAACCAAAACGGATTCCTATCTGGATGCATATCAGAAGATGCTTGCTGGTGAGAGTCAGGCCATGGTCTTGAACGGAGTCTTTGCAGACATCCTGTCTGCGGAAGACCCAGACTTTGACACCAAGGTCAAAAAGATCTATAGTTTCACCTTGACAAAAAAAGTTGAAACAGCAGTCAACCAACCGACTGGTGATGTCCTGAACATCTATATTAGTGGCATTGACACCTATGGACCAATCTCGACCGTTTCCCGTTCGGACGTCAATATCATCATGACCATCAATCAGGCAACCAAGCAGGTACTCTTAACCACCACCCCTCGTGATAGCTATGTTGCGATCGCAGATGGCGGGCAAAATCAAAAAGACAAATTGACCCACGCAGGGATTTACGGAGTAGAAGCCTCCATGCATACCTTGGAAAATCTCTATGACATCGATATCCATTACTATGCGCGTGTGAACTTTACCTCCTTCCTAAAATTAATTGACCTCGTAGGAGGAGTGGATGTTGTCAACGATCAGGCCTTTACCAAAGGAAGTCATGATTTCCCTGTCGGAACCATTCATTTGGATTCTGAAAAAGCTTTAATTTTTGTACGCGAACGCTATTCGCTACAGGGCGGTGACAATGACCGTGGAAAAAACCAGGAGAAAGTCATTGCGGCTCTCATTCAAAAATTAAGCAGACCTGAAAATTTAACCAATTACCAATCCATCATCAACAACCTACAAGATTCAATCCAGACCAATATGAGTTTGGAAACCATGATGAAATTGGTCAATACCCAGATGGAAAGTAGTGGCAGTTACACAGTTCAATCCCAAGCCTTGCAGGGTACTGGAAGTACAGGTCTCTTGCCTTCTTATGCAATGCCTGGTTATCAATTGTATATGATGGAGGTCAATCCAGATAGCCTCAACCAAATGAAAGCAGCTATGCAGGCAGTCATGTTAGGAGAATAGGATGTTAGATATTCATTCACATATCATATTTGGTGTGGACGATGGTCCAAAAACTGCAGAAGAAAGTTTGGAGCTCTTAAAGCTCAGCTATCAACAAGGGGTGCGCGGTATCGTAGCCACCTCTCATCGCCGAAAAGGCATGTTTGAAACGCCAGAAGAGACAATCTTTAAGCACTTTAAAGAAGTTCAAGCACTGGCAAAAACCATCTCGGACGATTTGTTTCTCTTTTATGGGGCGGAAATTTATTTCACGGATGGTGTAATTGAAAAGTTGGAACGAAAAGAACTACCGACCTATGGAAATTCTAGCAGTGTCTTGATTGAATTTAGCGGGTCAACTAGCTACAAAAAAATTCAGGAAGCTGTGCGTGACATCTTGCGGTTGGGCTTGACTCCCATTCTCGCCCATATCGAACGATACGATGCCTTGGCGGGTGAAGGTGGCAAAGTTGCAGATCTCATCGCCATGGGTGCCTATATGCAGATCAATAGTACTAGTGTCTTGAAACCCAAACTTTTTGGAGATCGGCACAAAACCTATAAACAACGGGCCCACTACTTCTTAGACAACGAACTGGTGCACTTTGTGGCAAGTGACATGCACAATACAAGCAGTCGGCCACCCTATATGGACCAGGCCTTCCAACTCATTGAGAAGGAGTACGGGCGAGACCGTGCCAAGGCCTTGTTTATAGAAAACCCAATTGCCCTTATGCAAAATAAACTTTAAACTTTAGGAGACAGTATGAATAACCAAGAATCGAATGTTATGGAAATTGACGTTCTGTATCTATTGAAAAATCTATGGAGGAATAAGTTTTTAATCCTTCTGAGTGCCCTGTTGGGTGTATCCGTTGCATTTGCCTACTCCGTTTTCGTAGTGACGCCACAGTATAACAGTACCACTCGGATCTACGTGGTCAATAAGGTGGCTGATAGTGGTCAAAACTTGACGGCACAAGAACTCCAAGCGGGTACCTATCTAGTAAAAGACTATAAGGAAATTATCCTATCTCAGGATGTTCTCTCTACGGTAACAGAAGAGTTAAAACTCACATCAAATTTGGCCAGCAAGGTTTCTGTCAGCATTCCAGTTGATACACGTATCGTGTCGATCACAGTCCGTGATGCGGATGCCAATGAAGCGGCGCGCATAGCCAACGGCCTTCGTACAGTAGCTGCCCAGAAAATCATCGACGTTACCAAGGTTAGTGATGTAACAACACTCGAAGAGGCTCGACCAGCAAAAACACCGTCGACTCCAAATACAAAACGCAATATTGTCTTTGGCTTCCTGGTTGGTGCTTTTCTTGCAGTAGCCTTGGTTTTGGTGAAAGAAGTCTTGGATGATCGCATCAAACGCCCAGAGGACATTGAAGAAAAAATGGGCTTACCATTGCTTGGTGTAGTACCAGATGTAGCTAAATTGAAATAGGAGAGAACCATGGCAGTATTAGAAACATCAGGAAATAAAAAAGTATTCTTAAAGAAGACGGAAGAGTATTTCAATGCAATCCGAACCAACATCCAGTTGAGTGGGGAGAATATCAAGGTAGTGGCCATTACGTCTGCTCAATCCAATGAAGGTAAGTCAACCACTTCAGTCAGTTTAGCAGTGGCCTATGCGCGTGCGGGCTATAAGACTGTATTGGTGGATGCCGATATTCGAAATTCCGTCATGTCTGGCTTCTTTAAGCCAAAAACCAAGATTACGGGCTTGACGGACTATTTGGCAGGAACGACGGACCTTTCCCAAGGACTCTGTGATACAGACATTCCAAATTTGACCGTCATCGAGGCAGGGAAGGTATCGCCTAACCCGACAGCTCTTTTGCAAAGCAAGAATTTCGAAAACCTCCTTGCGACCCTTCGTCGCTATTTTGACTATGTCATCGTCGACTGTCCGCCACTTGGTATGGTCATTGATGCAGCCATCATTGCTCAAAAGTGTGATGCCGTACTGACAGTGGCAGAAGCTGGAAGAATCAAACGGAAAGCTCTACAAAAAGTCAAAGAACAACTCGAGCAAACAGGGACTCCATTCCTTGGTGTTATCTTAAATAAATTTGACACCAAGTTGGAAAAATACGGTTCATACGGTGCTTATGGTGCCTATGGCAATTATGGAAACTACGGAAAGAAATAGACCGAATCAATCGGTAATTGAGAGATATGTCACGATCAATAAAACGAATCATTTTATTGGGATTCGATCTCGTGTCGATTGCCCTATCCTTTGTATTGAGTAAGCTCTTTTTAGGGGTTATTATAGACATGCCGAATGAACAGCTGAAAGTTGGATTTGTTCTAGTGACCATTGTCTACCTAGCCCTATCTATTTACCTGAAAGTCTTTTCACTCATTACACGCTACACTGACTATGAGTCGCTCTTTAAGATTGGATTGAGCGTAGCGATGGCTTATGGCTTTCTCTTGCTCTCATCCTTCTACCTATGGCAAACGTTTTCCTATCGCTTTATTCTCACTTCAAGTATTTTGACTTTTGTCTTGATGGTGGTACCCCGTCTAACTTGGCGTGCCATCCATGATAGAAAGTCTAAGTCCAAGTCAAATACACGACGGCCAGTTCGTACTCTGGTTGTTGGTGCCGGTGACGGAGGACAGCTTTTCATCAATACCGTAATCGAGCGCAAGTTGGATTTTGATTTGGTAGGTATTGTGGATGCGGATCCAAGTAAGCTCAATAGCTATATTCGCAATGTCAAGGTAATCGGAAATCGCAACGACATACCAGCCTTGGTCAAGGATTTGGAGATTGAACAAGTCACTATCGCTATTCCATCATTACCCGGTAAAGAGCGAGAATCCTTAGTCGAGATCTGTAATTCAGTGAACGTTAAGGTCAATTCCATGCCTAGTATAGAGGACATCGTTGCGGGCAATATCTCAGTTAGCTCCCTCAAGGAGATTGATATTGCAGATCTGTTGGGCCGCCCTGAAGTGGTCTTGGATCAGGAAGAATTACGCAGTTATTTCAAGGATAAGACGGTCTTGGTTACTGGAGCCGGAGGTTCTATCGGTTCGGAGCTGTGTAGACAGGTGGCACGGTTCAAGCCTGAACGCCTGATTTTGGTAGGTCACGGAGAAAATTCGATCTATCTGATTCATCGGGAGATGGTGAGTCTCTATGGTGCAGAAGTAGAACTCATTCCTGTCATAGCCGATATCCAAGACAGAGACTTGATGTTTTCGGTCATGAAGGAATTCCAGCCCCACGTTGTCTATCATGCAGCGGCACATAAGCATGTTCCTCTGATGGAGTTCAATCCACATGAAGCGGTTAAAAACAATATCTTTGGGACCAAGAATGTGGCAGAGGCTGCAAAGGAAGCAGGTGTTGACAAATTTGTCATGGTATCGACGGACAAGGCGGTCAATCCACCCAATGTTATGGGAGCGACCAAACGTGTGGCTGAAATGATTGTAACTGGCTTGAACGGAGACAGTAAGACCCAGTTTGTAGCTGTCAGATTTGGGAATGTACTAGGTAGTCGGGGTAGTGTGGTTCCACTCTTCAAGGAACAGATCAAGAAAGGTGGGCCATTGACGGTCACGGACTACCGCATGACCCGCTATTTTATGACCATTCCGGAGGCCAGTCGGTTGGTCATCCAGGCTGGCTATATGGCAAATGGTGGCGAGGTCTTTGTCCTGGACATGGGTGAGCCTGTACACATCTTGGACTTGGCCCGTAAGGTCATCAAGCTCAGTGGACACACAGAAGAAGAGATTCAGATAGTAGAGTCTGGAATTCGTCCTGGTGAAAAGCTCTACGAGGAGCTTTTGTCAACAGAAGAGCGTATCAGTGAACAAGTTCATGAAAAGATCTTCGTTGGTCGAGTGACCAATCAGGATAAGGAACGAGTCCAAGACTTTATCGATCGCCTATTGTCCCTGGACAAGGTCGAGTTGAAAAATGTCTTGATTGACTTCGCACGACAGGATTAAGAAAGTAAAAGTTATTTTTACTTTCCTAGAGTTTAAATGGGATTTAAATTCTAGGAAGGTTGAAATACGTTCATGAGGTAGGTCATACGTTATTGAGAGAAAAGAAAACAGTGTCAAAGGTAGCCTTTACCATAAGGTTCAGATAGAGCTGGCTTTCACTTCTAAGCAGTTAGACGGAAGTCAACTGATGTATGACCAGACATGGTATATCTATGAGACCAATACGATTGGTTTTTAGGATAGTCTTCACTTTCATGTACGTTTTGAACCTGTCCACCCTCTTCAAGATGGGAATGGTCGAGTTGATCGACTGATCCTGTTTAAGGAAGGTCTCAAACATGGACATGTCCCTTTACCATTGGAGATGAGATGAAATATGTTCCCATGGTGGCTTAGCAGCACAAGATCGATTTAAGCAGTATTTGGAGTATTTTAGGATTGAGTAATACACGTAATCGAGGGAGATAAGATAAAATGGCATTTGATTTTTCAAGAGAAGTAGAACCCTTTAAGAATAAGGTTTGGCTTGCTTCACCAACGATGCATGGTGATGAATTAGAGTACATGAAGGAAGCCTTTGAAACCAATTGGATGACAACGGCTGGTTCAAATATTGATGCTCTGGAAGAAATGATAAAGGAATATACAAACAGTGAACAAGTAGTCGCACTTTCATCCGGAACATCTGCTTTACATTTAGCTATGAAGTTGGCTGGAATAAAGAGTGGTGACTATGTTTTTTGCTCAGATGTGACTTTTTCAGCCACTGTGAATCCTATCACATACGAGGGTGGGATACCTGTTTTTATTGATTCTGAGTATGATACCTGGAATATGGACCCGGAAGCGTTGGAGAAAGCATTTGAAATCTATCCAGCTGTGAAAGTTGTTGTTTTGGTTCACTTATACGGAGTACCTGCAAAAATAGATGAGATACAAGCTATTTGTGATAAACACGGTGCAATTCTTGTCGAAGATGCAGCAGAATCCTTAGGAGCAACTTATAGAGGAAAACAGACAGGAACCTTTGGTCAACATTCTATTATTTCTTTTAATGGTAATAAAATTATTACAGGTTCAAGTGGTGGTGCTTTATTGACTACTGAGTTGAATGCGGCCAATAAAGTTAGAAAATGGTCAACACAAGCTCGAGAACAGGCTTCTTGGTATCAACACGAAGAAATTGGATACAATTATCGAATGAGTAATGTTATAGCAGGTGTTGTTCGTGGACAGATGCCCTATTTAGATGAACATATTGCTCAGAAAAAAGCTATTTATGAACGTTACCAAGAAGGATTGAAGGGTCTACCAATCAAAATGAATCCATTTGATTCAACTAATTCAGTACCGAATTATTGGTTATCTTGTTTAACTATAAATCCAGAAGCTATGGCAAAACAAGTACGTTCTGATAATGATGTTCTTTATACTTCTGAGAAGGGAAAAACTACTCCTTCTGAAATTTTAGAAGCCTTGAACACAATTAATGCAGAAGGCCGCCCAATTTGGAAGCCAATGCACTCACAACCAATTTTTAGAATGAATCCATTTATTACAAAGAATGGAAATGGTAGAGCTCAAACCAATGCATATATTGTGGGAAACTACTCAGATGTCGGCACAGATCTTTTTGAACGTGGCTTATGTCTCCCTAGTGATAATAAAATGACTGTAGAAGAGCAGAACGTTATTATTGAAACAATAAAAGCTTGTTTTGAATAGAAATTAAGAAAAAATGAAAAAAGGATTATACGAAAAATATTTTAAACGTTTGATAGATTTTATCTTATCTTTAATAGCGATTATTTTGCTATCCCCTATCATTGCTCTGATCAGTGTTCTAGTATATTTTAAATTAGGTTCACCAGTCTTGTTTAAGCAAGAACGACCCGGCAAAGATGAAAAGATTTTCAAAATGTATAAGTTTCGGACGATGACTGATGAAAAAGATGAGCATGGTCAATTATTACCAGACAAAGTCCGATTAACCACGTTTGGGAAGTGGCTTAGATCTACTAGTTTAGATGAGCTGCCTGAACTCGTTAATATTTTGAAGGGAGATATGAGTATAGTTGGTCCAAGGCCGTTACTGTCCAAATACTTACCGCTATACTCTGAAGAGCAAGCAAGAAGACATGAAGTTAGACCGGGATTGACAGGCTATGCTCAAGCTAATGGTCGAAATTCTTTAAGTTGGGAAGAAAAATTTGTGATGGATGTTGAATATGTAAAAAATGTTACCTTTTTTGGTGATGTTAGAATTATTCTTCAAACGATCCGAGCTGTATTTAAAAGAAATGGAATTTCCTCAACTGAGTCGGAAACAATGGAAGAATTTAAAGGAAACAAATGAAAAAACTTGCGATTATTGGAGCTAGTGGTCATGGTAAGGTAGTTGCTGATATTGCTGAAAAAAATGGTTACACTGATATTGTTTTTTTAGATGATTTTTCTACGGGAAACTGTGCAGGTTACCCTATTATTGGTACCTCTTCTCTTATTAGTAAACTAACTGAGTGTAGTTTTATTATTGCTATTGGTAATGCTAAAATTAGAGAAAAATTTCAATTGCAACTTGAAGATAAGTCTATAGCAACTTTAATACATCCGAATGCAGTTATTTCGCGACGCGTGCACATCGCAGAGGGAACGGTTGTAATGGCTGGAGCGATAATTAACTCCGATGTTAGTATTGGTAGAGGCTGTATTATTAATACTGGTTCTTCGGTAGATCATGATTGTATTGTCGGTGACTATGTACATGTATCGGTTGGTGCACATGTGGCAGGGACAGTCGCAATTGGTAGCTATACGTGGATAGGTGCTGGAGCGACAATTGTTAATAATATAAGCATTACAAATGACACAATGATAGGTGCTGGAGCGGTAGTAGTTAAGGATTGTAGAGAATCAGGAACTTATATTGGTATTCCAGCGAAAAAAGAAAGATATGAGAATATTAATTTTAGCGAACAATGATGTTGGATTATATAAATTCAGAAAAGAATTAATTGAAAAACTCCTCTTGACAAATGATGTCTTTATTTCCTTGCCACATGGTGATTTAGTAGAAAAGTTAGTTGAAAAGGGCTGTCAATTTATTGATACACCTATTGATAGGAGAGGAATAAATCCACTTCGTGACATAGTGACTGTTATTGCCTATTATAAATTACTACGAAAAATTAAACCAGATTTAGTTATTTCATATACGATTAAACCTGTTATTTATGGAGGTATAATAGCTAGGCTATTGAAGTTAAAATATGTTGCAAATATAACAGGTTTGGGAACGGTATTCCAAACAGAAAATTGGCTAAAGAAAATGGTAGTAATGTTTTACAAAGTAGCTCTCAAAGGAGTATCAGTTGTCTTCTTTGAAAACACCTCGAATAAAGAAGTATTTGTAAAATCTGATATTATACCCGATTTCAAGGGACATGTTTTAAATGGAGCCGGAGTAAATCTTGATGAGTATCCGTTACTTCCTTATCCAACCGATGAAAGTGAAACGCGCTTGCTTTTTGTTGGAAGGGTTATGGAAGAAAAAGGTATCGTTGAGTTGCTAGACGCTGTGAAAGAACTGAATTCTGAAGGCCTAATGATTAAATTAGATATTGTAGGCGGTTTGGAAGAAAATTTAAAACCTCTTCTTTTAGATTTTGAAGCAAAGGGATTTGGAAAGTACCATGGTTTTCAACATGATGTACAGACCTTTATCAGAAAATCACACGCTCTTATACTTCCATCATGGCATGAGGGTATGGCTAATACCAATTTAGAGGGTGCTTCAAGTGGGCGACCGATATTGACAAGTAATATTGCTGGTTGTAAAGAAGCAGTTATTGAAGATATAAGTGGCTTCCTTTTTGAGGTTCGAAATAAAGACAGTCTAAAAAAACAGATGAAAAAATTTATTTTGTTAACTAACTCTGAAAAACAATCAATGGGAGAGGCAGGGAGAGAGCATATGATTGAAAATTTTGATAGAAAGAAAATTTGTAATGACACAATTCAGAATTTATTTAGTATCTAAATTTTGAGTTTTCGTATTTTACATTTTTAGGAAGTTTTTTTAAATGATAGCAGTATCAGTATATTTCTTATTAACGCTTTTGGGGTTACTTGTTCCAAGGAGTAAATTTGTTGCTAGTCTTCAATGGCTTGTACTTACAGTATATATTGCCTTTAATACAGGTGGTATGGATATGAATAATTATAAAAGTATGTTCCTATATAATGGAAGAAATTTTCATTTTGATCCATTATCAAAAGAGTTTCTATATAGTTGGTTAGAGTTTGAGTTTTATCAGAGAAATTTTGATTTTGTTGGCTTTAACTCGATAATCATTTGTGCTTTCTCACCCATACTTTTATATTTCGTCTTAAAAAACTCAAAATTACCTTCACTTGTAATGTCATTTATAATGGTTTATCCTGGAATTGAGTTAGTCATACAAAAACGTAACACTTTGGCATTATTCATTTTACTTTTTGGTATTAATGCCTTGTTGAATTTTAAGAAAAATAATAAACTGATTTATATAATTTGTACTGTAATTGCAAGTTATATACATAGCTCTTTTATTGTTTATATATTAGTTTTGTTAATTCCCAAAATAGAGATTGATAGGTTTAGGATTTTGATATGGCGAATTTTTCCCCTGATCATAATAGCAACTCCACTTATTCCGAATATTGCTCGTTTGTTTATGAGTGAAGGTGTCTTTTATACTTATTTTGTTGATGAAGCAATGAGTCTTAACTTTTCAAAGGCATTATTTTTTATGTTGATGCAATTGTCAATTTTTTTTGTTTTTTTAAAACTTTTTGAATTTATTGAAGATGATGTCAATAGGCAATGGGCATTTAAATTCCTGTGTTTTTCTTTTTTATTTATAACAACATATTTTTTTGGTTCGAATTTTGTTAGAATTTACCGAAATTTACTAATACTATTTTACTGTTCTTCGCTTATTTCTGTTCAAAATATGGAAAGGATTTTACAAGGAAGATTGAATATTTACTATTTTATTTTAATAGTTCTACTTTTGATAAATTTTTCAGTATCATACCTTTTTGGTCTCGGTTGGGATATGGTTGCAAAACCAATTTTTATTGAAAATTTACTTATAGAGCTGTTTTTACATTAATCAAATAAAAGAAGGATTGAAATTTGAAAAAAATTACTATAGTAATACCAGTTTACAATGTTCAAGGATATTTAAAAGAATGTCTGGATAGTATAGTCGAGTTTTTAACTTCTGAAATAGAAGTTATTATTATTAATGATGGCTCTACTGATGACAGTGAGTCTATTTGCTTAGATTATTGTAGGCGATTTAAACATATAAAATATATTTATCAAACTAATCAAGGTTTATCGGCAGCCAGAAATGCTGGAATAAGGTCTTCAAATGGTGAATATATACTCTTTATTGATTCCGATGATTTTATTAATGGAAAAGTTATTGATAGCTTAATAGATAGAATAAAATCGCCTAAGGATATTATATTTTTAAGAGCAGTTAAGTATTACGGGAATAATAATATTAAAGATTTTGGAGAAAATTATAATAGAGACGATATTTTTAAAAAGAGTCAAGTAGAGGTATTAAAATATCTATCTGGTTTTAGAAAATTCCCAGGGTCAGCTTGGAATAAATTAGTTCGGCGAGACTTTTTAATTGATAATAATCTTTACTTTGAAGAAGGTTTATATTCTGAGGATTTAGAGTGGTCTTTCCGTTTATTTAATGTTGCAAAGATTTTCGATTCAGTAGATAATGAAGTGTATTATTATTATCGTTGTAATCGGGAAGGATCGATAACAAATACAATAAGCCAAAAAAATATAGATTCATTACTTTATATACTAAAAAAGTACATAGATTTTCCATTCGCTCAAGATATTAGGGAAAGTTTGTATTCATTTTTATCTTATGAGTATCTTATAGCGGTATACTTATTATCCAAAATAAAACTTGAGAATAACGATATCATTAGCGAATTAGAAGAAATAAGGAAAATTCTGTGGAAATCTAACAAACTAGAGTATCGATTAATTTATGTACTTATTAGTATTTTTGGATTAAAATTTATTAGTAAATTATTAAAGATGTGGAGAGATTGATGAATAAATATTGTATAATCATTCCGTACTTCGGAGAATTCCCAAACTATTTTCAATTGTTCTTAAACTCTGTTTCCTATCAAAAGTGCTTTGATTTCTTTATTATTACAGATAATGTAAAAGAATTTGATTATCCTTCGAATGTCAAGGTAATAAACAAAAAATTTGAAAAAATAGTTGAGGAGATAAAGTTTAGAATCGATGAGAAGTGTAAAATTACACATCCACAAAAATTATGTGATTATAAACCAACATATGGTTATATTTTTTCGGAATATATTGAAGGCTATACTTATTGGGGACATAGTGACCTTGATTTAATTTTTGGTGATTTAGATAATTTAGTTGCTCCCATTCTAGAAAGTGAGCAATATGATAAAGTATTTAATTTGGGACATTTGACTTTTTATCGCAATATTGAAAAAATCAATAAGTTATTTTTAGAAGAGATTAAAGAGAAAGGTGAAAAAAGTATTTTTTTTTCTGAACGTAACCTAAAATTTGATGAGGAAAAAGGTGATTCCATAAACAAGTATGCAGAGAGTTTTGATTTGAATATTTACAAGAAACAGTTAGAAGCTGATATATATACAAAAAGTCAGAAGCTATTCATTGACAAATATGATTTTGATAGTAATACTCATATGGTTGATAAAACAAAGAGAGTCTTTTCGTTTAGCAATGGTCACGTTTATGGCACTTACAAAAAAGGAGATAAACTGATTACTGATGAATACTGCTATATTCATCTTCAGAAAAGGAAAATGGCTATTGGAATTGTGAACAATGATAAATTTATTATTGCAGCAAATCGTTTATATTCAATTGAAGGACTTGATTCTCTAACAGAGGAGAACTTCAAAATAGTGAGGACATATTTTTTTAATTTACACTATTTTAGACTAAGAATTATGAATTTGAAAGTTAAACTAATTCGATTGTTAAGAGGATAGGATTTAGTAAATATGAAAGTTAGTATTATTATCCCACTGTTTAATAAAGAAAAATACATTAGGGAATGTTTAGAGTCTGTTTTAAACCAACTACATAAAGATATTGAAATAATTGTAGTTGACGATGGATCGACAGATGGGAGTGCAGAACTAGTCAAGGAAATGCAGGCATCTTGTATGAATATTGCTTTATTCTGTCAAGTTAATTCTGGTCCTTCAAGCGCAAGGAATGTTGGATTGAAGAACGTTACGGGTGATTATATACTATTTCTTGATGCAGATGATTTTCTAGCAGAAAATGCGATTCCATCCTTAATCTCATTATTTCAAGAATATGATGTAGATTTTATAGAGTTTGGTTCTTCCCAAAATACGGAAGTGAAGTCTTTTGATACTGTAAAAGAGGTAGTTGTTGGTAGAAATAATCTTTTAAAGAGTTTGTTGAAAGATGGTGGAATTAAATCCTTGGTTTGGGGAGCTATCTACAAGAGAAAAGTTCTTGAGAATTGTTTTTTCCCTGAAAATATTATATTGGGTGAAGATAGTTGCTTTAAGCTGGATGTTGTATTAAATTCACAAACTGCATTAATTATTGATAGTAATTTATATGTAAATCGAATTTTATTTGATAATACGTTAAGTAGGAGGGAATTGACATCTGAACTTTTAGATTCGATTTATCTATACATTTGTTATTATGAAAATAAACTCAGTGATATTTCCGAGATAGGATCTTATTTAAGAACCAGATTGTTTATAATTGCAGCATCATATATTAATAATGTTTATTTGAGTTCTAAAGAGGACAGTTTAACAAAGCAGTTATTTTTACTCGATAAAGTAGCATATAAATATTTAATTGGAACATCCATAAGAAAGTGGAAACATATTCTTATTTATTTACTTTATAAAACAAATAAAACTGTATATTTATTTGTAATAAGTAAAATAAAAAAATAAATGATACATTTAGGAGGATTAAATTTTGAAAAAAATAGGTATCATTACAATCAATGATTATGCAAATTATGGGAATAGACTCCAAAACTATGCAGTTCATAAAATCATTTCAAATCTTGGATTAGAGTGTGAGACGATTAAAAATTCACCAGTTATTATAAATAATAATTTATTAAGCAAGATAAAAAAATTAGGAAAGAAAATATTACGAAAAGAGTCTTATGAACAGATTTACTCGGAAAGGATAGAGGTATTTAAAGATTTTACAAACAAGTATATTCCTGAGACACAATTCACAATAAGTCCTGATAATATTCCAAGTGATTTCAATAATTATTATGATTACTTTGTTGTGGGGAGTGACCAAGTTTGGAATCCAGAATTTCGATTTGGTAGCAAAATCGATTTTTTAACATTTGCCGACAATCAAAAAAAAATAGCTTTTAGTGCAAGTTTTGGAGTATCTAGTATACCAAGTGAATTTGTTAAGCAATATTCAGAATGGTTAGCCCAATTTTCTCATTTATCAGTTAGGGAAGAGCAAGGAAAAAATATTATTAGAGAATTAAGTAATAGAAATGCTGAAGTTCTACTCGATCCTACAATGATATTGCCAAAAGAAAACTGGGAAGAATTAATTTTATCAGAATCATTGACTCGACAAACAAATTACATTTTAACATATTTTTTAGGACCTATATCAAGTGAGGTTGAAGAAAAGATAAATTTTATTGCTCAAAAAACAGGTCGTAAAATTATTAATTTAAATAATCGTTCTGATGTAGAGTATTTCTCAATTACTCCTATTGAATTTATTAATTATATTAAAAATACTGATCTTTTTTTCACAGACTCATTTCATGGAGTAGTCTTTTCAATAATTTTTCAAAAGAATTTTATTGTTTGTGGTAGAATAAATATAGGTGTATCAATGAACTCAAGAATTGAAACTCTACTTAGTAAATTTCAATTAGAAAATCGCAAATGGGAAACGATGAAATTTGAAGAAATTGAAACATTTTTTAGTTGTTTCGTAAATAAAAATGTTAGTCAAGTATTACAAAGTGAACAAAAAAAAGCAAGTGATTATCTAAAAAATGCTTTTAAATTATAGATTGTAGAAAATAAAATAGCTAGATTGGAGTTCAATTGGATACTAAACAAATAAAATTCGGTGTCATTCTTTCCTACATTTCAAAGATAATTGGTATGGCAATAAATTTTGGTTTTTTACCCATAATGATTAGAGTATTGGGAACTACAGAGTACGGCATTTATAGTATTGCTCAATCTATAGTATCGTATTTAGCGATACTAGATTTTGGCTTTTCAAGTGCATACGTTAGATTCTATTCTAAGAGTATAAAAGAAAATACTACAAAAATAATCAACGGAACTTTTTTAATTCTGTTTCTGATATTAGGAGCAATTGCTACTATTTGTGGAATTATCATTTCACAAAATTTAGGAGTGATTTTTGGATCTGGTTTAAATAGTGAGGAGCTTGAAAAAACAAAAATTCTACTATACCTATTGATATTTAATCTTTTTGTTTCGTTTGGAACTTTAATATTTAGTAATTATGTTATTGCTACAGAGTCGTTCATAGTGCAAAATTGTATTCAAATTGTTAAGCAAATTTCTAGTCCATTTATTAGCTTACCTTTGTTATTTATGGGATATGCCTCTACTGGTGTCATTATTTCTCTTATCTTTTCAAATATTTTGGCTTCAATACTTTATTTAATCTACTCATTAAAATTTCTAAATATGAAATTTGATTTTTCAAATTTACATATAGCAACTGTTCTTGAGGTAGGTAAATATTCAGTATTTATCTTTATCAATTTGATTGTAGATCAGATTAATAATAATGTAGATACTATTTTGTTAGGACGACTTATTGGAAGTTCAAGTGTAGCTGTTTATAATATTGGTTATAATTTACAAACATATTTTGTTCAAATTTCGACAACGATATCGACTTTATATATTCCTAGAGTGCATAAGATGGAGGAAGCGAGGGTATCGAATAGTGAGTTTTCTGATCTATTTATAAAGTTAGGTCGAATTCAGTTTATGCTATTATTTTTTGTAGTTTCATTATTCTTATTTGTTGGAAAATTTTTTATAAAAATTTGGGCAGGTGAAGATTTTGCTGATGCTTACTTTGTTGCATTACTATTAATGTTTCCGATATTAATCCCACTAATTCAGAATATTGGTATTGAAATACAAAGAGCAAAGAATTTACATATGTTTCGATCGTGGTTGTATTTTGTAATCGCTATTTTTAATGTTACAATTTCATTCATTTTAATCCCAGATTATGGTGCAATTGGCGCATCAATTGGAACAAGTCTTTCTTATATCGTTGGAAACGGTTTGATAATGAATTGGTATTATAAAAATATAATTAAACTGGATATCAAACAATTTTGGATTCAAATCTTAAATATTTTTAAAGCACTCATTTTTCCAGTGATAGCTGGAATAGTAACTTTATCATTTTTTGATATAAATAATATATATAATTTTTTAATTTTTTCTCTATTTTACTCCATTTTGTATGCATTCTTTTTGTTAGTTTTTGGATTAAATTCAGAAGAAAAATTATTATTGCGTAGTTTTATAAAATAGTGAAAGGAAAAAATTTTGAAAAAGTGTTTTAGATATGGGAGTAGCTTAAAGTCCTATAATGAAGCTAGCGGAGTGTGTTCATACTTCTACAATTCAGACATAAAATTGAATGAATTTGGAGTGTATGAAGAGGATGATTCGATTATGACAGAAGGCTTATCGCCCAATGCAACCATTAATCTAAATGAGTCATTAGTTGCAACAGAGCTTTTCGGTAGTACAGAAGATATTAATTTTGATAAAAAAATCGGTTACTATACTTCGCTTTATATTGGTCATGTTTTGGAGGGAAGTTACAGAGAGAAAGCGAGTTCAGGTGGTTTTGGTACTTGGATTTTCAAACAACTCTTTGAAAATGATTTGATTGATGGTGTAATTCATGTTAAAGAAAATAAAAATGGTACAGATGTCATGTTTTCCTATCAAATTTCAAATAGTTTAGATGAGATTAGAGAAGGTGCAAAGACCAAATATTACCCTGTAGAACTTTCAAATATTTTAAAAATTGTTAAAGAAACACCAGGTAGATATGCTGTTATTGGAATTCCAAGTTTTATATATGCTTTAAGGTTGCTTTCAAAGAAAGATCCTATAATTGACAAAAGATTGAAATTTATGATTGGTTTAGTGTGCGGTCATCAAAAAAGTAGTAAATTTACGGATTTTTTAGGATGGCAGCTAGGATTTAAACCGGGTGATATTACATATATAAACTATAGAAAAAAACTAGAAGGAAGACGTTCGTCAGACTATGGAATTGAGATACATGGATATATAAACAATCGTTATGTAGAAAAAATCTCTCCAATCTCTGATTTAATGGGACAAGACTGGGGTCAAGGTTGGTTTAAAACGTTTGCTTCAGATTATTCAGATGATGTATTTAATGAAACAGCTGATATTGTATTAGGTGACGCCTGGCTTCCAGAATATACTTCAGATAGTAAAGGTAATAATATTATTATTGTTCGTAATACGATTCTTGATAAAATTATTCGTGAGTCCTTAAATTTAGGTAAGATAAAACTAGATATTGTGGATGTTGAAAAGATATATCAATCTCAAGAATCGCATTATAGGCATACTCATGAAGAGTTAGCATATAGATTATATAAACGTGATAAAGAAGGGATTGATTATCCAATAAAAAGAGTTCAGTCTTCAAATAATATATCGTTTGGAAGAAGATTAATTCAAGATTTGCGAGAAATTATTTCAATTCGTAGTCATATATATTTTAAAAGGGCTGAAGAATTAGGGGACATCAATTATTTTATCAACAGAATGAAACCTCTTCAATTTATATATTTACTCACTAACAAATTAATCAGATTGCTATCATAAATAGTGGTTTAAAAAAAGTTTTCACTGTTTTAACCCACATTATATCAAACTAAGACTAAGTAAATTCTTAGGCTTATCCGACGGTGGTTTTCGAAAGGAACCACAAAAACGACCCCGAAAGAAGTCGCTTTTATCGAAATTTGGATCAATAACTATCCCAAAAAATGTTTGGGCTATAAGTCACCGAGAAAATTTCTTATAGGTGGCTAACTCGGAATTTAAATTTGCCGATTTCCAGCCTAAAGTCTGCATAGGGAGTCGATTGGAACGGTACAGAGAGGTTTTCATCTGCTTGATGAGGTCGTCATAGGAATAGAAGTTCAAGTACTGGTAGAAACGTCGGTTATCATTTCGATGACTGCGTTCAACCTTGCCATTATGTCTTGGTGTTCGAGGACGAATCAGCTTGTGCTCCATACCCAGTTCCTGACAAAGTAAGTCTAGTGGGTGAACTTGTTTGGTTTCTTTGAAATGGGTGAACTCGAAGCCATTATCCGTTTGGAGGATTTTGGGTTTGTAACCAAAGTGTTTAATAGCCATTTTGACGAACTGAGCAGTTGAGTAGGACGACTGCTCTTTGAAAGGGAATACAAAGCGTTCTCGGCTGGCCTCATCAATGACGGTATACTGGTAGAACTTGTCAGGTAGTTTTCCTGTATAGCAGTGAGTCGGTACGTATTTGACATCCATTTGCCACTTGATACCGAGTTTAGTCGGCGTGTCATATGGTTTCGGTACATAAGGTTTTTTCTTTGTTTTAGGGGATTTGAAGAAATCCAGCCTTCTCAAGATTCGAAAGAGCGAGCAAGGGTGCCTATCATATCCCTTGTTGGTTTTGAGCTTGTAGAAGATTTCGATGAGTGTTGCGTTTGAATTTCTGCGGATACAATTTTTGATCCATGTCAGTTCTTGCTGGGTATGAGCCTTTGGATGCGGTGTTAGAGGGCGATGAGATCGGTCTTTCAGCGATTCTTTAGTTCCATCAAATCACTTATTCCAGCGCATAAGAGAGGCTTTTGAAACTTTGTAACGTCGATAGATGAAGGCGACAGAGGCACCATTTTGGTAGGTTTTAACAGCGTGGTAACGTGTTTCTAGAGTATGTGGTAAATAGCGAAGATTTTGTGATATACAAGTCATGAGAAGATTCCTTTTTTGATGAGTGGTGGTACTCTTATCATATCAGGGAATCTTCTTTTTGACTTCTAGAAGTCTCACATCTATTGTAACGCTACAAGAAAAAATTTTCCCACAATCAAAAGTTATTGACTTAAAGAGATGGTTGGGAACTTAAGATAAGTATAATTAAGGGATATCATAGTATCATTTGCTTTTCGTCCGTTTGTTTTCAATGCAATGATAGTTTTTGAGAGGACCTCTTGGTCTTCTCTTTTTATCACCTAATAGGTCAGTTGTAGAGAAATTTTGTGGCATACTGTTAGTATCACAAAAATTATTAGAATTGGGGAAAAGAAAAATGAGATTTTCTATATTGAAAAAATGTATTTGGAGAATTAAGAATTATATCCATAATTATGATAAAAAATGGGATGAGCTAGCTCCTGACGTTAATTCAATGGATCAGTTTGTAGCAGAGATATTAAATAGTGAACCTTTAACCTTTCTTCTTGGAAATAGTAATGAGTTTACAGTGGAATATCAGCTAGCACATTATTGTGCAGAATATATCAATCCAATTCTACGTAGAGGTGAGGAGCATCCAGACATTGAAAAATTTTTAGCAGCCTTTGCCGAAAAAGAGATAAAAAAAGATATTGTGTTATATCGAGGAATTTGTCCAGAAGTATTTATAACAAATATGAGAGCGGCAGAAGGTATAGAAGGAATCGATTTATATGATAAAGCATTTTTAAATACTTCATTGATCAAAGGGGCAGAATTAAACTATGAAACGAAAATCCGCATACTTGTCCCTAAGGGAACTCGCGCAATTTATGTCGGAGGGGTTAATAATGAAAATTATTTTTACGAAGTCATTGTAACCAAGGGTGCGAAATTAAAAATATTATCAAAGGACAAACACTACTACAATTGCAAATTGATTACTACAGATTAATCATTTGTAGAGCTATTACTGAAAACGTAATCGTACAATACTAGCTCTACGTCGACTATTATGGGTAAAAGTCAGAAATGATTTATAGTAGTCTAAAATGTCTTCAAAATTGAAAGTACTGGAGTAAAGCGTTGTCATGATATAAGATTGCTTGTCCTACTATAAATCTTGTAAATCCATCATCTAAATAGTCATCTAATATTGACTGAATTTCATGAACCTGTTACTATCGATATAATATATTTATAGAGGTGATAGAATTAATAGGCTAATAAAAAATATAAAGGAATTTAGTAATAAAGTTAGTCTTCTATATTGAGTGAATTGAAATTTTACTCTGCAATTATTGTTTGATAAATTCAGATCATACAAATTGCAGTTGATTGTAACAAATGGTATACTCTGTATATCATTTGTTTGATGAGGTGTTAGGATGAGCAACATTATGTTTTCAGTTGAAAAATTTAAATCGATAATTTTTAAAAAAAGAAAACAGTTAGGCTACTCCCAACAAGAACTGGCTCATGCGACTGGGATTAATCGTGCTATGATCAGTAAGATTGAGCAAGAGGACTACCTTCCTTCTATTCCTCAGTTGGAGAGCTTGGCTCAGACCTTGGACTTTGATTTGTTCTCCTTGTTTGTTGCTCAAAATGAAGGCACAGAGGTAACAATTCCCAAAACAAAAATTGCTGTCGCAGGTACGGGCTATGTCGGTCTGTCTAATGCCGTTCTCTTGGCGCAACACCATCGAGTAGTGGCGGTCGATGTGATTCCTGAAAAAGTTGAGTTGATCAATGCTAGGAAATCACCGATTCAGGACGACTACATTGAACAGTATTTGGCGGAAAAGGACCTGGACTTGGTTGCGACCTTGGATGCCGAAACAGCCTACAAAGAAGCCGAAATTGTCATCATAGCTGCACCGACCAATTATGATAGCGCGGAGAATTATTTTGATACCAGTCATGTGGAGGCAGTCATTGAGACAGTGTTGAAGGTCAATCCTCAAGCTCTAATGGTCATCAAGTCCACCATTCCTGTAGGCTTTACGCAGTCGGTTCGTAAAAAGTTTGGTACCAAGAACATTCTTTTCAGTCCAGAATTTTTACGGGAATCCAAGGCCTTATACGATAATCTGTATCCTTCTCGGATCATCGTTTCCTTTGAACCCGATGACACTCCAGAAGTTATTGCAGGTGCCAAAAAAGTTGCGATGCTCTTGCAAGAAGGTGCTCTGAAAGACCAGATTGAGGTCCTGCATATGGGGGCAACTGAAGCCGAAGCAGTCAAGCTCTTTGCCAATACCTATCTGGCCTTACGGGTTTCGTACTTTAATGAATTGGATACCTACGCAGAACTGAAGGGCTTGAACTCCGAATCCATCATCCGTGGGGTTGGTTTGGATCCTCGTATTGGAGAACATTATAACAATCCTTCCTTTGGCTATGGGGGCTACTGCCTGCCTAAAGATACCAAACAACTTTTAGCAAACTACGATAAGGTCCCTCAGAATATGATGACTGCCATTGTGGAATCCAACCGTACTCGTAAGGATTTCATTGCCGATCAAGTCTTGAAATTGGCAGGATATTACGACTATTCAGGCCATGATCAATTTCATCAGGAAGTGGAGAAAGAGATTACGATTGGCATTTATCGCTTGACCATGAAGAGCAATTCGGACAATTTCCGTCAGAGTTCGATACAAGGGGTGATGAAGCGCTTGAAAGCCAAGGGGGCTAAGGTCATAATTTTTGAACCTAGCTTGGAAAATGGTTCGACCTTCTTTGGCTCCAAAGTTGTCAACAACTTAAAGAAATTTAAGGAAATGAGCCAGGCGATTGTGGCCAATCGCTATGATGTCAGTTTGGATGATGTGGCAGACAAAGTCTATACACGGGATATTTTTAGACGGGATTAAGGGAATTCCTGTCTCCTCAACGTGTGCTATGGGAATCCCGCAAAACGTTCAGTTGTCACTAATAACTTGGAGAATTGAATGAAATAATGATAAAAAAACGTTGCATGTTATCAGAAAATGGTTGCATGCATTTTTTCATACAATGTCGTGTTAATGGCTTTAAATTCCTTGATTTTGTAATTTTTTTAAGATATAATAAAGGGTAATTGTGTGAAAGGAGTAGTATTGTGCCAAAGGATTTTGAAGATAAAGACACACAATCTGCTAGTTTTCGTGATCAGATATTAAGAGAACTAGAGGAATTGAAATCAAAACGCCAAAACACAGATTCGGACCTTCCGAGTAGACAGGATATTGTTGAATCCTTACAAGAATCTACAGAGAAGAAGCAAGCAACTCCAACGCATCTGCCTTTGACAGAAGCCTTGGAACAAACAAAAGAAACAGCGCCACAAACCATTCGGATTAACAAGATTGCTTTTGAGGACGAGGTTGGCCTTGAAGAAACAAAGGTTATACCAAAGATTGCAGAAGATTTGCCTCCGAAAGCGGTTGAAGTGGATTTGTCGGTCAAGGAAGAAGAAGTTGAACTGCCTCCAATCGCGCCAGAATTTTCTCAAGAAGAGGGGAACGAGACAGTAGAACCTCCATTGGAAGATACGGTTGAGCGCAGTCTGCAACAGTTGCGGACCATTGCGGCTGGAATGGATTATCCGGAAATAGCCGAAGAAGAGCCACTTCCTCAACCTGAACCGATGATTTTACCTCCATTGGAAGATGAGCCGGTATTTACAAGAGATGAGGTAGAGGTTGCTCCTGCAGTAACTCCTCAACCTGAACCAGTGACTCCTGTTGTTGAAAAGGAAGAACCCTTGGCAAGAAGACGCGGTGCGACCAAGCAAGTTAAGAAGAAACAAGATAAAACAGCTAAGAAAATTGTCGGGACCATTGTTTCCTTAGTTGCCTTGGCCCTGGTGGCTACCTTGGTTGCTGGTTTCTTCTATGTCAAGTCAAGCTTAGAACCAGTCAATGTGGAAGCTTCAGAGACTATTCAAGTGGAAATTCCAGAAGGTTCTTCTACTAGTCAAATTGGTCAAATTCTTTTAGAAAATAAGCTGATTAAGAATGCGACAGTCTTTAACTACTTCTCTAAATTAAAGAGCTATAATAGCTTCCAGAGTGGTTTCTATAATTTGAACCAGGCCATGTCTGTAGAAGATTTGGCTAAGAAGTTGCAAGAGGGTGGAACTCCAGTCGCTGAAAAACCTGTATCAGGTAAAATCCTGGTTATTGAGGGGTACACTATTGAGCAGATTGCCCAAGCGATTACTCAAAATAGTGCTTCAGAGGATGAAAAAACGGAATCTCCATTTAGCTCGGATGCCTTTATGGCAACGGTTCAGGACCCAGCTTTCATCACGCGAATGACAGAGACTTATCCAGACCTCTTTGCAAGCCTGCCTGCAGCGGATAGTGGTGTCAAGTATCAGTTGGAGGGGTATCTCTTTCCAGCTACTTATGAGTATTACGAAGACACGACTGTTGAGCAATTGGTAGAAGATATGATTGCGGCGACCAATACTGCCTTGCAACCATACTATGCGGAACTTCCAAACAAGGGCTTGGATGTGAATTCAGTATTGACCATGGCTTCACTGGTTGAAAAGGAAGGTTCTACAGACGAGGACCGTCGGAATATCGCAAGCACTTTCTACAATCGTATGAACATTGGCATGCCTTTGCAGTCTAACATCGCTGTTTTGTATGCAATGGGCAAATTGGGTGAGAAGACAACCTTGGCTGAGGATGCAGGAATCGACACTGCGATTGATTCACCTTATAACAACTACGTACACCTGGGTCTAATGCCTGGTCCTGTAGGAAGTCCAAGTTTAGCAGCTATTCAGGCGACCATCAATCCAAACCAGACAGACTATCTCTACTTTGTAGCAGATGTGACGACTGGAGAAGTGTATTTTACCGCTTCATTTGACGAGCACAATCAAAACGTTGAAACACACGTAAATAGCAAATTAAATAATCAATAAGGTTGAGGCAAAATTATGTGGATTTTCCGCATAATTTTGTTTTCATCCCTGACAAACATGAAAAGGAAGTAAAAATGGCAGAAAAAACCTATCCAATGACCTTGGAAGAAAAGGAATTGTTGGAAAAAGAATTAGAAGAACTGAAGTTGGTCCGTCGTCCGGAGATTGTGGAGCGTATTAAAATCGCCCGTTCTTACGGAGACCTTTCGGAAAACTCTGAATACGAAGCAGCTAAAGATGAGCAGGCTTTTGTAGAGGGTCAAATTTCAACTATCGAGAACAAGATTCGTTATGCGGAGATTGTCAATAGCGATGCTGTTGCAGCAGACGAAGTGGCTATCGGTAAGACCGTTACAGTTCAAGAAATTGGTGAGACAGACGAAGATGTTTATCACATCGTTGGTGCTGCTGGTGCGGATGCCTTTGCCAATAAGATTTCAAATGAAAGTCCTATCGGTCATGCCTTGATTGGTAAGAAGACTGGAGATGTTGCTCTGATTGAGACACCAGCTGGAAGCTACCAGGTGAAAATCTTGAATGTTGAAAAGACAAAATAAAAGTGTGGGGAGAGTCGAAAGATTCTCTCTTTCTCGTCTCGTCAGTACCTGCATTTCTAGCCTGAATTCGGACTAAAAATATGGTAAAATAAAGAGATTGAGAAAGTTGAGGTTGTAATGAAACAAGCAAATAAAAAAGGAAAGAAAACAAGGCGGCCGACCAAGGCTGAAATAGCCCAACAAGACAGGGTCAAAAAAATCTTGATTCGGATTTTCGGCGTTCTATTCATTATTTTGACAGCTAGTCGGCTGGGTGCCTTTGGTGTGACGGCCTACAATGTCTTCCGCCTGCTGTTTGGTAGCCTATCCTATCTAGTCCTGGCAGGACTTCTAGTCTACTTTGTCTTCCCCCAATTTTGGCAGCGCAGAGAAGGGATGATTTCGGGCTTTTACCTGATTGTGGCCGGTCTCCTGATAGGCTTTCAGGCCTATTTGGATGTTTCTTACAGTGGGTCGGACCTCTTTACCTATAGTTTGCGGCTGAGTTTGAATGAGCTGTCGCGTTTTCAGGTCAAGGAGTTTTTGGGTGGAGGCCTGCTGGGTAGCGCCTTCTATATGCCCATTGCCTTCCTATTTTCTAATCTAGGCTCCTTTTTCATCGGTCTTCTCTTGATTGCCTTTGGTATTTTCTTTATGAGTCCATGGTCTGTCTACGATGTGGCCGATGGCCTGGCAGTTCTCAAGGATAAGATGACGGAGGGCCAGTTAAAAAGGGCAGAGCTTCGGGAGTTGAAGCGGGCCGAGCGAGAAGAAAAACGCCAGCTAGAATTGGCTCGTTTGGAGGAAGAGCGCCTGCGTTTGGAGGAAGAAGAATCACTAGCCTTGGATAGGCCAGTCGATTTGGAAACGGGTGAAATTCTAGACGCAGAACCAGTTCAAGTGCCCATTATTTCAGAATACGATCATTTAGAAGAGGTAGAAGATGAATTTCCAGTTATGCTGGTTGAGGATGAGGAACCACAGCTAAGTGCCGACCTTCCAGAAGAAGTGGATGATGTCGAAGTTCAAATCGACTTCAAACCCAAGCTCAAGCAACGCTTGGCCTACAAATTGCCGTCCATTGACCTCTTTGCGCCTATCAAGGCTAAAAGCCAGTCCAATGAAAAACGTCTGGTCCGCCAGAACATTAAGATTTTGGAAGACACCTTTGCAAGCTTTGGTATCAAGGTAGTTGTAGAGCGGGCAGAAATCGGACCGTCGGTCACCCGTTATGAATTAAAACCCGCTGTCGGTGTCCGTGTCAATCGGATTTCCAATTTGGCGGATGATTTGGCTCTGGCTCTAGCTGCCAAAGATGTCCGTATCGAAGCGCCAATTCCGGGCAAATCCTTGGTCGGTATCGAGGTGCCCAATTCCGAAGTGGCTACGGTGCCATTCCGTGAACTTTGGGAACAATCTAAGACGGATGCTAACAAACTCTTGGAAATTCCGCTTGGAAAGGCAGTCAACGGCTCTGTCAAATCCTTTGACCTTGCCAAAATGCCTCACTTGCTGGTAGCAGGATCGACCGGTTCTGGTAAATCTGTCGCGGTCAACGGTATTATTTCTTCTATTTTGATGAAGGCCAGTCCTGACCAAGTCAAGTTTATGATGATTGACCCCAAAATGGTTGAATTGTCGGTCTATAATGATATTCCCCACCTGCTCATCCCTGTTGTGACCAATCCTCGTAAGGCAGCGCGCGCCCTGCAAAAGGTGGTGGACGAGATGGAGAAACGCTACGAACTCTTCAGTCATATCGGCGTCCGCAACCTTGAAGGCTACAATGCCAAGGTTGAGGAATTTAACAGCCGTTCCGAGGAAAAACAAATTCCCCTACCTTTGATTGTCGTTATCGTGGACGAGTTGGCTGACCTGATGATGGTCGCTAGCAAGGAAGTGGAGGATGCCATTATCCGTCTGGGTCAAAAAGCTCGTGCGGCGGGCATTCACATGATTTTAGCAACCCAGCGTCCGTCCGTTGATGTTATTTCAGGTCTGATCAAGGCAAATGTGCCGTCTCGTGTGGCTTTTGCGGTCGCATCGGGCACGGATTCGCGGACCATTTTGGGAGAAAATGGCGCCGAAAAACTCCTCGGTCGCGGGGACATGCTCTTCCATCCTATTGGCGAGTCGGCTCCAATTCGCTTACAAGGCTCCTTTATCTCGGATGATGATGTCGAGCGGATTGTCAGCTTTGTCAAAGACCAGGCCGATGCCGAATACGACGAGTCCTTTGATCCGGGCGAAGTAGCAGAAGGCGATGGTGGTTTCGATGACAATGGCGGAGCTTCTGAGGGTGACCCGCTCTTTAATGAGGCGCGTGCCCTCGTCATCGAAACGCAAAAGGCTTCCGCATCTATGATCCAGCGCCGCCTATCGGTCGGTTTTAACCGCGCAACCCGTTTGATGGAAGAATTAGAGGCAGCTGGTGTCATCGGTCCAGCTGAAGGTACCAAACCTAGAAAAGTATTGGAGACACAGTAATGACCTTTGAAACGGTGCACCACCTAGCCATTATCGGCAGTAATTATGACAAAACCAGAGAATTTTATGTGGACAAATTGGGCTTTGAACAGCTGGACGAGCATATTCGCCCAGAAAAAAATGACATTCTTTTCAATGTCAAAAAGGGCAATCTGGTCTTGGAGATCTTTATCAAGCCTGACGCTCCCTTGCGCCCCAAAATGCCTCAACCAGAACACACTGGCCTGCGGCATTTAGCTTTTAAGGTCGCAGATGTCGGGGCCTGTCTGGCGGAGTTTGACCGCTTGGACATTCCCCACGAAACCCTGCGATATGACGATTTTGATGGCAAGAAGATGGCCTTCTTCTTTGACCCAGATGGTCTACCATTAGAAATTCATGAATAGAAAAAATCCCTTCTGACAATTTCTCAGGAGGGATTGCTTATTTTTGGGTAAAGATGGCGACGAGAAGACCGATGTACATGAGAAAGGTCAGGAGAAAACCAGCTCTCCAGTAAACCTTGAAAAAACGCTTGTAGTCTAATTCTCTTTTTTTATAGAGAGTGCCAGTTAGCAGAATCAGCAAGAGCAGAGAAAGAGCTAGCAGTAGGTGGGGTAGCAGGCTGCTGTAGTAGAGCTTATCTGTTAGGATGATAAATTCAAAAGCGAACATAGGAAAAGCCAGGTCAGCAAAGTTCCAACCCCTCTTATTTAACTTTAATAATTTGACAAATAGAATTGAAATAATCAGCGTAACAATTGGATAAACAACCGCTGCAATTTTCAGTAATAACATACTTATATTCTATTAAAAAAATAAAAAAAAGTAAACATAAAGCTTGCATTTTTCCTGAAATCGTGTATAATAAAAAGGTATGTGTAAATGCGCATATTTGTGGGAGGTAAAAATCTTTAATTACCGCCAAAACCACAATAGGAGGATTTTATATCATGGCTAAAAAAGTCGAAAAACTCGTAAAACTTCAGATTCCTGCAGGTAAAGCTACTCCAGCTCCACCGGTTGGACCAGCACTCGGTCAAGCAGGTATCAATATCATGGGATTCACTAAAGAGTTCAACGCTCGTACAGCTGACCAAGCTGGTATGATCATCCCAGTTGTTATCTCTGTGTATGAAGATAAATCATTCACTTTCATCACTAAAACACCACCAGCTGCTGTTCTTTTGAAAAAAGCTGCAGGTGTTGAAAAAGGTTCAGGTACACCAAACAAAACTAAAGTTGCAACAGTTACTCGTGCACAAGTACAAGAAATTGCTGAAACTAAAATGCCTGACTTGAACGCTGCATCTCTTGAAGCTGCAATGCGTATGATCGAAGGTACTGCTCGTTCTATGGGATTCACTGTTGCTGACTAAGCAGTAGCACCCAAGATTATCTGATTACAAGGAGACATATAACATGGCTAAAAAAAGCAAAAACTTGCGTGCTGCTCTTGAGAAAATCGACAGCACAAAATTGTACAGCGTAGAAGAAGCTGTTGCTCTTGCAAAAGAAACTAACTTCGCTAAATTTGATGCGTCTGTTGAAGTTGCTTACAACTTGAACATCGACGTTCGTAAAGCAGACCAACAAATTCGTGGTGCAATGGTATTGCCAAACGGTACTGGTAAAACTTCACGCGTTCTTGTTTTCGCACGTGGTGCTAAAGCAGAAGAAGCAAAAGCTGCTGGTGCAGACTTTGTTGGTGAAGATGACCTCGTTGCTAAAATCAACGGTGGTTGGTTGGACTTCGACGTTGTTATCGCAACTCCAGATATGATGGCTGTTGTTGGACGTCTTGGTCGCGTACTTGGTCCACGTAACTTGATGCCAAACCCTAAAACTGGTACAGTAACAATGGATGTTGCTAAAGCAGTTGAAGAGTCTAAAGGTGGTAAAATCACTTACCGTGCTGACAAGGCAGGTATCGTACAAGCTCTTATCGGTAAAGTATCATTTGACGCTGACAAACTCGTTGAAAACTTCAAAGCTTTCCACGATGTAATGGCTAAAGCTAAACCAGCTACAGCTAAAGGTACGTACATGACTTCAGTATCAATTACAACAACACAAGGTGTTGGTATCAAAGTTGATCCAAACTCATTGTAATGAGTAGAAGGACTGTCTTCGGGCAGTCTTTTTCTGTTTGAAAATACCTGAATTTTAGTGTATAATATGTCCAGGCATATCAAGGGGGTTAGTATGAGAAAAGCAAATTCTGACGAATTTTACAGCCATTTATCTGCTGTTTACAATTTAGAAGAAGGTATTATTACGGATGTCTTGCGTGAGAAGATTGTGGAGTTTGCGCAGAAATTAGACAAGTCGGATAATCTCTATCTCTTGGCAGATCAACTCTCTGTTTTTGTCAATGCAGAAGTGACTGCTCTGACCTGGCGGGCGCCCAAGGAACTGGTTGAATTGGCCCGCTATATCCAAGATTTGCAAGTAAGCTACAATCGCTATGTCATGGGTTTAAACAGCCTATAGGAGGAAATAGAATGACAGATTATGTGAAACCACAGGTATGGAAGTGGGAAGATGAAAATGACAACCGGACTGGTAACCGTCCTACCGCAGGTAGCCGTTTTGAGCAAACCTTGCCCAAAGGCGACAAGCCCTTGCAGGTCTACTCACTTGGAACACCCAATGGTATCAAGGTGGCTATCATGCTGGAAGAACTCAAGGAATTGGGGATATCGGATGCGGCTTATGACCTGTTTTTGATTGAAATTGGCAAAGGCGACCAGTTTGGTTCAGATTTTGTAGACATCAATCCAAACTCAAAAATTCCTGCCATGGTGGATTATTCAGGGGTAGATCCTGTCCGTGTCTTTGAGTCTTCTCATATTTTGCTCTATTTGGCTGAGAAATTTGATGCCTTCTTGCCAAGGGACTGGGCAGGTCGCACGGAAGTCCTCAATTGGCTCTTCTGGCAGACTGGTGCAGCACCCTTTGTTGGCGGTGGTTTTGGGCATTTCTATCACTACGCGCCAACTGCCCAAGAATATCCGATTAACCGCTATGCTATGGAGACCAAGCGTCAGCTGGATGTATTGGACCAACTATTGGCGACCCGTCCCTATATTGCTGGCGACGAATACACTATTACGGATATTGCCATCTGGTCTTGGTATGGTCGTCTGGCTCAGGGCAATCTCTATCCAGGTTCCAAGGAATTTTTAGATGTTGCTAGCTATCAGAACCTCAATCAGTGGGTGGAGAAAATTGCTAAGCGTCCAGCAGTTGCACGGGGCTTGGCGGTGGAGTACCAAAAATTGGATGCATAAATTTTAGAAGGGGATTCGTTTGGAAATCTCCGTTTTCTCAGATATTTTTCTATAAAAATCCCCGATTTTATGATAAAATACTAAGGATGAAATAGAGGAGAGAGATGATGAAACCTAAATACGAACGTATTCTAATCAAACTATCTGGAGAGGCCTTGGCTGGTGAACGTGGTGTCGGAATTGACATCAAGACAGTTCAGGAAATGGCCAAGGAAATCCAGGAAGTGGCTGAGTCTGGTGTGCAGATTGCCCTTGTAATCGGTGGTGGGAACCTCTGGCGTGGGGAGCCTGCAGCAGAAGCTGGTATGGATCGTGTACAAGCAGATTACACAGGGATGCTGGGAACAGTTATGAATGCCCTGGTGATGGCGGATTCCCTCAAGCAGCTTGGTGTGGATACTCGTGTGCAAACAGCTATTTCTATGCAGTCTGTGGCAGAGCCTTACATTCGCGGTCGTGCTCTCCGTCATTTGGAAAAAGGTCGTATCGTTATCTTTGGTGCTGGTATCGGCTCACCGTATTTCTCAACCGATACGACGGCTGCTCTTCGTGCAGCAGAAATCGAAGCAGATGCCATTCTCATGGCTAAAAATGGGGTCGACGGTGTTTACAATGCAGACCCTCGTAAGGATGCCAATGCGGTTAAGTTCAATGAATTGACCCACCGTGAAGTTATCCATCGTGGTCTTAAAATCATGGATGCCACAGCATCAACTCTTTCAATGGACAATGACATCGACCTGGTTGTCTTTAACATGAATGAGCCAGGCAATATCAAACGTGTTGTTTTCGGTGAGCCAATCGGTACAACCGTTTCTAACAAAGAAGAAAAATAAAAACAAAAAGAAAAGGATATTTTATGTCGAAAGAAATTATTGCCAAAGCGCAAGAGCGTATGAATCAATCTCACCAGAGCTTGGCGCGTGAATTTAGCCATATCCGTGCAGGTCGTGCCAATGCTAGTCTCCTGGACCGTATCTCTGTGGATTACTATGGAGCGCCAACACCGCTCAACCAGTTAGCTGGTATCACAGTGCCAGAGGCGCGTGTTCTTCTTATCACACCGTTTGATAAGTCTATCTTGAAAGATATCGAGCGTGCCTTGAATGCGTCTGACCTTGGCTTGACGCCACAATCTGACGGTACAGTTATCCGCTTGGTTATCCCTGCATTGACAGAGGAAACACGTAAGAACTTGGCAAAAGACGTGAAAAAAGTGGGTGAGAACTCGAAAGTAGCTATCCGTAACATCCGTCGTGACGCTATGGACGAGGCCAAAAAAGCTGAGAAGGCCAAAGAAATCACGGAAGATGATTTGAAGACGCTTGAAAAAGATATCCAAAAAGTCACTGACGATGCGATTAAGACCATCGACAAGATGACAGCTGACAAGGAAAAAGAACTCTTAGAAGTTTAACCAGCACAAGGGGAATGGGAGGACAAAGATCTACAGAATCCTTGTCTTTCCTTCCTTTTTTGCTAGCTTTGCTTGATTGTTTTCCTAGAGATTTGTCTAAAGAGTAAGCAGCAGAGCATCCAAAAATGCAGGCGCCCAATGGTTGCCTAGAAAGAAATAGCTATGAATGATTTACTAGCTCACTATATTGTCGGATTAGTGACCGACCAAAATGACCAGTTTTACTTCATCCAAAAGGATGGCAAGACCTTTGCCCTGTCCAAGGAAGAAGGGGATTTTCAGCTGGGTCAATCTGTCAAGGGCTTTGCCTACACAGATATGAAGCAGAAATTGCGCTTGACGACCAAGGAAGTGGGAGCAACCCGCGATACCTTTGGCTGGGGAACGGTAACAGAAGTGAGGAAGGACTTGGGTGTCTTTGTTTATACGGGCTTGCCGGACAAGGAAGTAGTTGTGTCCTTGGACATCCTTCCTGACATCAAGGAACTCTGGCCTAAGAAAGGCGACCAGCTCTATGTTAAGTTGGACGTTGACAAGAAAGACCGAATTTGGGCTTTACCTGCCTTTCAAGAGGAATTTCAAAAGATGGCAGGTCCTGCTTATGACAATATGCAAAACCAGACCCTTAAGGCCATTGTCTACCGCTTGAAACTCAATGGGACCTTTGTTTACTTGCCAGACAACAATATGCTGGGTTTTATTCATCCTAGCGAGCGTTATGCAGAGCCACGTTTGGGCCAGGTCCTGGAGGCCCGTGTCATCGGCTATCGGGCTGTTGACCGGACCCTCAATCTGTCGCTCAAACCACGCTCATTTGAGATGTTGGAAAATGATGCCCAGATGATTTTGACTTATCTGGAAAGCAATGGCGGCTTTATGACCTTGAATGACAAGTCTGCTCCAGAAGACATCAAGGCCACCTTTGGCATTTCCAAGGGGCAATTCAAAAAAGCCCTGGGTGGGCTGATGAAAGCTGGTAAAATCAAGCAAGATGCGATTGGGACAGAATTGATTTAGGAGAAGAATCATGCGTGTATATATTGCTGGTAGTGGAGCCATGGGTTGCCGTTTTGGTTATTCTCTGTCTAAGACTGATCATGAGGTGATTTTGCTGGACAATTGGGAGGACCATATTCAGGCTATCCGTGAAAATGGCCTCAAGGTGACGGGGGATTTTGACGAGACGGTCAAGCTGCCGATTATGAAACCGACTGAGGCTGTGGAAGTGGCGGATTTGATTATCCTCTTGACCAAGGCAGACCAGTTACCAAAAATGTTGCAGGATATTAAGGGGATTATCGGTGAACAGACCAAGGTACTCAGTCTTTTGAATGGGTTGGGTCATGCGACCACCATGCGCCGCTATGTGCCAGATGAGTCTATCATGGTTGGAGTGACCATTTGGTTGGCTGGGCTCAAGGGGCCAGGTCATGCTCATCTGGAGGGACCAGGATCCATTTTCCTGCAAAATATGTCTGGGGACGGTCAGGCTGTTGCCCACATCGTGGACATGTTTAACCAAGCGGGACTCAATGCGACCTATGATGAGAATGTGATTGAATCTATTTGGCGCAAGGCCTGTGTCAATGGGGTCATGAATCCGACCTGTACCATTATGGACTGTACCATTGGGGAACTTTTTGGAACGGAAGGTGGACTCAATCTGGTTCAGGGGATTTTCAAGGAATTTATCGCTGTGGCGCGTGCGGAAGTAGGGAATATCGATGAAGAGGGGATTTGGAAGTACATCATGGAAACTTCTAAAAAGGCCTCACATCATTATCCGTCCATGCATCAGGACTTGATCCAACATGGTCGCAAGACGGAGATTGACTATCTGAATGGAGCGGTAGTTTTCAAGGGCAAGCGGGTTGGTATTCCAACGCCTTATTGCCAGATGATGACGGACATGGTTCATGCCAAGGAAGCCATGTTGGGATTGCGTTAGGAGGAAGGTGCAGGGTTTGTAGTTATCCTCCCGTTTATCAATAAAAATCAATGGAGATTATAGTGAAAAGATTACTACTTGCTCTACTGTTAATTTGCCTGGTTTGGGGCGGTCCGGTAGTAAAAGCAGATGAATTGATGGATATTGCTAGAGCTTCTGGTTATGAGGTTTATGAGGGCTACAGGCCCAAGTCTTCTATATTGATTGATGGAAATACTGGGGATATTGTTTGGCAAGATAATATTGATGAGTCAAGGGATCCGGCTAGTATGAGTAAGCTCATGACCTTGTATCTGGTCTATGAAGCCATTGGTCAGGGCAAGTTGACAGAAGATACCATTATCAGGGCAACGGAGACTGACCAGGCGATTTCTGCTATCCATGAAATTTCGAACAATCCGATCTATGCTAGTGTTGATTATACAGTTGGTGATTTGATTGCCATGACCTTGGTACCATCTTCCAATGTAGCGACAGTCATGTTGGCCAATTACTTGTCTAACAATGATCCGGATGCTTTTATGGACATGATGAATGCCAAGGCCAAGGAGCTGGGTATGACCAATTCTGTTTGGAACAATCCAGGAGGAGCAGGGGCAAGTGGCTTTAGAGGTTACTATAGTCCCAAGCGTTATGACAATTCGGCTTCCAACCAAACAACAGCGCGTGATATGGCCATTTTGGTCTACCATTTGACCAAAAAATATCCTGCTATTTTGGAATATACGCGCCATCGGGTCATTGTTACGATGGTGGACACTCCCTACCAGCAGGCCTATAATTCCTATAATTATTCTTTACCAGGAAATATCTACGGTTTAGAAGGGGTCACTGGTCTCAAAACCGGTTCCAGTCCTCGTGCGGCCTTCAATATTTCCATGACCATCGATCGAGGCGGGCAAAAGATGATTGCAGTCATTATGGGTGTGGGTACCTGGTCTGATATGAATTCTGATTTCCAGCGCCATGCCTTTGCTAACGCCTTGATTAATAAGGCTTATCAGGACTTTGAATACAAGAAAGTCTTGACAGCTGGTAAACATAGCCAGGACGGAAAGCATTACCAGGTTGAGTCGGACCTATATGCGACTGTCCCCGTTGGAACTAGTCCCAAATTGGTATATAAGGATGGGCAGGTCTATGCGGATAATGGCTTGGATTCGGTCAGTCCCTTGATTCAGGATTCTGTGAAGGCTGAAGATACAGGCGTCTTGGCAACGGTCAATAAGGCCTTGGTCAAAAAGCAATCCGCTGAAGCTGACAATCAAACAAATTTCACCCTAACTTGGATTGGTTCTAGTCTGGTCTTGTTACCACTGGCTCTGGTTTCCTATTTTATTTTTAGGAATGAGCAGAAAAATCGTGCCCAATTTAAGGAAAGACGCAAGAGTCGTTCGAGAAATAAATAGTTTGTTAGAATGTCGATAAACTAAATTCTGGATAAATTAACTGAGTAGCTCTGCTAAGAAAAAAATAAAAATTTAGATTATTTTGCGAGCGGAGCGAGCCCTAAACCAGGACTTTATGCCGTGATGAAAATGCCTGAAACGTTGTCGTTTCAGGTATTCGGAGTATTTGAGACCTTAGGCTCAAAGTAACAGAGGATTTGAGGAACTGCTCAGTAGTTCCCTATTTCCAACCTTTGATAGTCACTCCCCTGACTAAATGAATCGAACTACGTTCGTTCTATTTCCAACCTTTGATAGTCACTCCCCTGACTAAATGAACCGAACTGCGTTCGTTCTATTTCCAACCTTTGATAGTCACTCCCCTGACTAAATGAACCGAACTGCGTTCGTTCTATTTCCAACCTTTGATAGTCACTCCCCTGACTAAATGAACCGAACTACGTTCGTTCTATTTCCAACCTTTGATAGTCACTCCCCTGACTAAATGAATCGAACTGCGTTCGTTCTATTTCCAACCTCCGAAAGTCACTCCCCTGACTAAATGAATCGAACTGCGTTCGTTCTATTTCCAACCTCCGAAAGTCACTCCCCTGACTTTCGGAGCCATCCAACATCACCTCAGGAAAGTCTGAAAAGAGACTTTGCCTACAAACTGAGTTTGTTTTACTTTATGGAGAATCCTTTGGTTCTGAACTGAAGGATTCTTTCATTATTAAGGAGAATAGGATATAATGAGAAGAACCTTTTATAGCTGGTTGATGACCCAGCGCAATCCCAAGTCCAACGAGCC
Organism: Streptococcus sp. P25B114; assembly: GCF_053010325.1. NCBI lineage: Bacteria > Bacillati > Bacillota > Bacilli > Lactobacillales > Streptococcaceae > Streptococcus > Streptococcus sp. P25B114. The sequence goes on from NZ_JBRKNW010000003.1 coordinate 130,973, forward strand.
TGTGGCTATTTTGGCTGATTATGCCTTTGAAGAGTATGATTTCCCAAAGCAATCAACGGATTTTGATGAGGTCAGTCGCTTTTTGGAGGAGTCGGCCAGTTTTGCTTTTTCAATGTCTGATTTTGACGCCATTTGGGAGGACTATATGGCCCATTAGCCTACTCTGCATATAGGATTGTTTCATATAATCATACTAATATAAAAGCAAAAATGTAAAATATACATAAAAATAAAAAATTAATGTTCATTTAGTTGCAATTTATCACTAAATAGGGTTATAATACAAGTGTAAGAATAATTCCTTACGAAAATCGTGGAGATCTACTTATTCCTTTATAACCTAATCCCTTTATATAATGAACACGGTCTCCATAGGAGCAGAGAGGTGATCTTCTCTGTTCTTTTTGTTTTCACAAGGCCAGTTTGAGAGATTTTTGGTATAATAATAGAAAAGCACAGGTAAAGGAGCAAGTCTTTGCAAGAACATTCTATTGATATTCAACTCAGCCATCCGGATGATAGTTTTAGTCTTTTTGGGTCCAATGAGCGCCATTTGCGTCTGATGGAGCAGGAGCTGGGAGTGGTCATTCATGCTCGGACAGAAAAGGTCCAGGTCATTGGTCAAGCTGACCATGTTGAGCAGGCCCGTCTGGTCATCCAGTCCCTCTTGGTCTTGGTCAATCGCGGGCTAACTGTGTCAACGCCAGATGTGGTGACGGCTATTTCCATGGCCAAAAATGATGAAATCGAAAAATTTGTCGCCCTCTATGAGGAAGAAATCATTAAGGACAATACTGGCAAGCCTATTCGTGTCAAGACCTTGGGGCAGAAGGTTTATGTGGATGCTGTCAAGCGACATGATATTGTCTTTGGTATCGGTCCAGCTGGGACGGGAAAAACCTTCCTGGCTGTGACCTTGGCTGTCACCGCCCTCAAGCGTGGCCAGGTCAAGCGGATTGTCCTGACTCGTCCTGCGGTTGAGGCTGGTGAAAGTCTGGGCTTTTTGCCGGGGGATTTGAAGGAGAAGGTTGATCCTTATCTGCGTCCCGTTTACGATGCCCTCTATCAGATTTTGGGTAAGGAGCAGACCACTCGTCTCATGGAGCGGGAGATTATCGAAATTGCACCTTTGGCTTATATGAGGGGGCGGACGCTGGAAGATGCCTTTGTCATTCTGGATGAGGCGCAAAACACTACTATCATGCAGATGAAGATGTTTTTGACCCGTCTCGGTTTTAATTCCAAGATGATTGTCAACGGGGATATTAGTCAGATTGACCTACCTCGTAAGGTCAAGTCTGGTTTAATTGATGCTACGGAAAAATTGAAAAATATTTCGCAGATTGATTTTGTCTATTTTTCTGCCAAGGACGTGGTCCGTCATCCGGTTGTTGCCCAGATTATCAATGCTTACGAACAAGATGCATTAGCAGCAGATAGCCGAGCAAGTTTTGAGGTGATTGGGGAGCCTAGTGGGAGCGAAGAGGATGAAGATTAGTCAATTTTCAAATCATTATCAAGTCCGAAAGCTAACTGAAGCTGACTTAGAGCAGGTTTTGGTTCTTTACCAGACCAATCCCCTCTATTTTGAACATCATCCGCCTAGTCCGAGTTTGGAAGGTTTGCGGCAAGATTTAGTCGATTGTCCGCCTGGGAAGGACCTGTCAGATAAGTATTTTGTCGGTTACTGGTGGGACAATCAGTTGATGGCAGTGCTGGATTTGATTGCCGGCTATCCTGATGACCAGATAGCTTACATTGGTCTCTTTATGGTGGACGGTAGCTTGGCCGGTCAGGGGATAGGTTCCAAAATCATGGCAGAGCTAGAAAGTCAGTTAGGACAGTATTTCCAAAAAGTCAGACTAGGCTATGTGGTGGCCAATCCACAGGCCAGTCGATTTTGGCAAAAGCAGTGCTTTGAAAGAGTTGCTGAGAAAACTGTAGAATCTATTCAGATATGTATAGCGGAAAAGAGGGCAAATTTCAATTCCGAGTTAGCCACCTATAAGAAATTCTCTCGGTGACTTGTAGCCCAAACATTTTTTGGGATAGTTATTGATCCAATTTTCGATAAAAGCGATTTCTTTCGGGGTCGTTTTTGT